>CAZLZY010000240.1:0-4190 GCA_964564075.1 uncultured Spirochaetales bacterium | reverse complement strand
CGAACAGATACTCATGAATCTATACCTCAATGCAAGTGATGCGATGGAGTCACCTGGAGAGATTCTCATCAAGACTGAGATCGCGATGATCAAGAGCAAATCTCAATCAGGAATACCAAGAGGAGAATATGTGGTCCTTTCGATTGAAGACAACGGTGTTGGAATCGATAAAAAGATCAGATCCAAGATATTCGATCCGTTCTTCACCACTAAGAAATAGCAGAATGGGACAGGACTAGGGCTAGCCTCATGTGAGCGGATGATGAAGAACCACCAGGGTATGATCACCGTACTATCAGAGCAAGGAGAAGGCTCGACATTTTCTCTCTACTTCCCCATCTCTTCTGATACTGATCAGTTCTCTGATATGGTGAAACAGGTAGTTCGACCTTCAATGATCGATTATTCGACGAAGACCATCCTGATCGTTGATGATGAGAAACCTGTGAGTAATTTTCTTGATTCTATCTTGACGAGCAAAGGGGTAAAGACCATTGTCTTCAATGATCCATTGGAAGCATTACTGTACTTCAAGAAGAACTCAGAGAACATCGATCTGATACTCTCAGATATTATCATGCCAAATCTAGATGGAAGGACTATGTATGCAAAGATGCAGGAGATATCCTCTCAGGTCCCAGTGATCTTTCTCTCAGGTTATTCTAATGAGCAGATCAAGGATCTAAAACATCCTCTCCTTCTCAAACCATTTCAGATCAATACTATTCTTGATGTGATCACAAAGACCCTACTTACTACATAGATCATCTGTTCGAGGGAACTTTTCGTCAGGTAATAGGTCAAGGAAGTATATTCCGCCCGGAAGCTGTGGATATAACCGCAGGAGAGTATGAATCACTGCCCTCTGTGCTTTCTTAGGCAATATCTCTAGTACCAGCTGATAGAGGAAATAGGGTGTCTCCTTGAGTAGTGAAGCATCAAGACCTACTTTCACGATCTTCTCGATACTTGCGATCCTCTCTAACCTTCTCTTATTATCACAGGTTCCGAGATGTTCACATAATCTCACATCCTCTAGCTTCTGTTTCTCTCGAAGTGTAGAGAAAAGCTCCTTATAGGTATAGAGCCGTTTCCGATCTAGCTTCAGGATAGATGCTGCATAGTCAGAGAAGAGCATGAGCTCCCTCCTATCATATGAAGAACGTTCCAGCTTAAGATCATTAATAGAAAGGGTGTGATTCTTCTTCCCCACGCTATAAAAAGCTTCGAGAGTATGCTCCAACCGCCCAATAGCACGATCCCCTTCTCTATACTCATCAAAACGTCTCTCAAGGTCTGGGTCTCTCCTGAAATAGTAGGTATCACCTTCTATAGCATTGAAACATCTCAATGTATCGAGATAGCCAAATTCGATCAGTCCATTGATAGTATCTTTCTTAAAATCTAAGACCCCACCAAGAGAGCTCGTATTCTTGATATATACCGTCTGAGTCCCGTTGAAGTTAAACTTATGTTTGATCCCAACTCCTGAGATGTCAACTACGATGATCTTGTTATAACCACGTCTTCTCGCCATCTGGTAGGGGATACTATCGTAGATCCCACCATCAATATAACGGTTCCCATCTATCTTCGTAACTTCGAAGCCAGGTAATGCAGAGGAGGCCAATAGGTAAGAGGTCAATTCTCCCGGTGCCATCTGCTCGAGGAATACCTCCTCAGATTTTCTTGATGTTATATTGATCGTATTGATCCCAAAATCATATCCTGATTCGCGTATGGCAGCTTCAGAGATCCAAGTATTGATCATCTCTTTGAGAGGTGTAGTATCAAGTCCTCTTTTGCCTATGATCGTATGGAGTGCTTCACGATAATCTCGAAACTCACCTGCTGCGATATGGAGTTCCCCATCTTTTAGAAAGGATTCAGGGAGATTCAGTACATGGTTGATGGAGAACATCTGAGGTGCTTTAGCTATGACCTGTTCATCTTTCATGGCGAATGTCGCACCCAAGACAGCGCCGATAGAAGTCCCGATGATGGCGTTGATAGGTATCTTCAACTCACTAAGAGCTCTCCAAACACCAAGATGGTAAGCCCCTTTTGCCCCTCCTCCACTGAGGACCAGACAATACCCTTCCTGATTGATTCTCATCTGCATATCTCCTATGCTGTAACTATACCACAGGATGAGTAGCTACGAGAAACTAAAAGAAATCTCTATAGACATCTATCAGGTGTTTTCTCATATCCCGAAGATCACCAGTTATCACGACCTTTCTGAAGAGCTCATCAGACAGGAAGGAGTTCGTTATCTCTGAGAGGAGAAGACGAATGGGATCAGGACAGGGGTCGGGTGCGATCAGGAACAACATCCTACTCTTCGTATGATCATCAAACTCTATGACACCAGCATACGGGTCGCTCACAGCCTGTGATTTACAGTGAAGGAGCCTGATATCATAATCTTCGAAGTAGAGCGGACTGAGCTCTTCTCGATGGAGGAAGTCCTCCTTGAGGAGCTCTATAGCAGCTCTATCAGAACCGATTGTGGTAGAAAGCTCTCCAATGACACTCTCAATATCTTCTGAATACTTGATTTTATAAAGGTCAAACCGTTCTAGAAATCCCCATATGGTAGAGAAGTTCGTTATCCCCGCAGGGGACAGCTCCAAAGCGTCCTGTTTCGAATCTTTTTGCCTCTTTGTCGCTTTCATGGAGACGATCGTTTGTGCTACCTCTTTTTTCAATAGATCCTTATTCAACGGAAGTGATATTTGAACTGAGGGTACACTGGTATTATTGATCGGATAGGTCGTGATGATCATGTCTATCTTATTGGCCTCTATATAGGATTGTTTGATCTTATAGACCGCCGTTGCTTCAACCACATCAAGCTCATCATACTCTTTATCAATGATCGTCTTGAGGTATATGGCAAGGCCGATCCCCTCAAAGCAGCAGATCAGACACCGCACCTTATGTTGAGGAATCGCTGTACGGACTTGTGCTAATGCATAGAGCTGCATAAGAAGAGTCTCGGTATCAAGATTTGACAGATCGACAGAGAACTTCTCCCTGATCTGGTCTCTCACATACAGATTCTTCTCTTCACTATTCCACTGCCGAAGATATGCAGATCCCCACTCTCCATGCCAGATAGGTATATTCAACTTCTTCCGAAGTATGAGAGAGGTCGTAGTCATATGAAGCATTCTTAGCCCATAATCATCAAGGTAGTAGTAGGTGTTATCCTGAAGACTGAACGTGCTGATAAAATCAGAGACCATGCTCGTTACCGTGGAGTCTATCGGTAGAGAGAGCCTCTGTAGTTGACTACTAGAGACATCTCCAATCTCCAGAAGTTGTAATAATAATCCTAAGAATTGAACCTCTGCTCTCGGGAGCCTCCCGCTGAAGCTCCTTTCCAATAGTTTCTTCAGATGTAGTTCACTGATCGAGTAATAGGAGTCCAGGCAATCAGTCTCCTGCTCAGCCTCTATCAGGGTTCCAGCTTTGATCCGGTGCAGGGTGATCTGCAGATAGAAATAGAGAATAGCCTCTGCTGACATCGTATAGTTATACCCAATGGCTTTTTCAATCTCTGCTATCTGACCCATGATCCTGTCACTGGTCTCAGGGAAGTGGATACGGTTCATCAGTAGACGGAACTGATTGAGTTCTAAGGTGTTCTTCTGTTCTTGTATGTTGCTATAAAGATAGGGGATGATCGTATGGGAGGAAAATAGATCTGTGAGTACCTGCAGGAACTGCAGCCTTATGGATAACTCGTTACCAGCTAAAGCTATTCCCACACCTTTCATCCGAGTGATCTCAAAGGCACTCGCATCAATCTCCTCATCGAGCTGGTTGAGATCATTCCAGATCGTTGTATCACTGGCAAAGAAAGTCTGTGACAGCTCTGAGATCTTGATCTCTCTATTATGAAAGATCAGGTAGAGCTGACACAGTTTTTGTCTTATCTCAGGGGATAGAGTCTCTATATAGGAGTTGGGTGTATTAACAATTTCCAAAAGATCTTCAGGAGACTTACCAAAGGTGATCACCTGTATCCCGTGATTCGTTTTTCTTTCTAGAAGCGCACCCCGAAGAGAGAGCCAACTCTCAAGAAGATCTAGATCTCGAGACACAGTTCGCTTTCCAATAGAGAATGTGGCTGCGAGATCTTCTATACGAACGACTCCATCATAGGTCAATAGGAATCGCAG
>CAZLZY010000239.1:0-4196 GCA_964564075.1 uncultured Spirochaetales bacterium | reverse complement strand
CTCGGTATTGCCGGAGTAGCTGGTAATGGACAGACAGAGCTCACTGAAGTCATCACAGGACTACAGAAGGCCTCCTCCGGTAAGATAACACTTGATTCAAAGAATATGACGAACAAACAACCCCTACATCTGATCAAAGCTGGGATGAGTCACATCCCTGCAGATCGTGGAGCTATGGGTATCGTCGGTGATATGAGTGTTGCCGATAATCTGGTCATGAAACGATATCGTTCAGAACCTATAGCAAGCAAATATGGTGTCATGCATACGAACAAGATCTTTGGGTTCGCAACGAAGATGATATCATTCTTCAAGATCGCAACACCAAAACCTGAGACTATGGTCAAATTCCTCTCAGGAGGAAATATACAGAAGACGATCCTAGCGCGTGAGATAGATTCCTGTGGAGGAGTCCTCATCGCAGTATACCCCTCTCGAGGCCTAGATGTGGGTGCTACTGAATCGGTAAGAAACAATATCGTCGCTCAGCGAGATAAGAAAGCTGCTGTTCTGCTTGTATCAGAGGAGCTTGATGAGCTGCTCTCCGTTGCAGATAAGATCGGTGTCATGTTCGAAGGTGAGCTGATGGGGATCGTTGCTTCTGCCACTACGAACAAAGAGGATCTCGGCATGATGATGGCCGGAATGAAGGGAGGCAACGCATGAGAATCATACTTGAAAAACGTGAAGCTCGCTCAAAGACCGTAACGCTCTTCGTACCGATCATCTCCTTTGTCGTATCACTACTTCTTGGTGCGATCGTATTAGGGTTCTCCGGTGCTAATCCACTCTCGACCTATGGATATATGTTCAAAGGGGCTTTCGGTACCTGGATCGACTTTACCGAAACACTGGTTAAAGCTATCCCTCTGATCCTGACAGGCCTTGGTGTCGCACTCGCATTCAAACTGCGATTCTGGAACATCGGGGCAGAGGGCCAGTTCATCTGGGGTGCCATAGGTACCTCTTGGGTGATGGTCTTCTGGAACTTCCTACCACTGCAGTTACTACTTCCTATCGGTCTCGTCATGGGAATGGCTGCCGGTGCTATGTGGGCGGGGATCCCTGCGATCTTGAAAGCGAATTGGGGAGTCGATGAGACGCTGACTACATTGATGCTAAACTATGTTGCGATACTCTTCGCAGAGTACCTCTATTACGGTCCATGGAGAGACCCTGATGGTTTTGGGTTCCCTGGAACGAAGAGATTCCCACAAGAGGGCTGGCTACCTCGTTTTGCAGGTAGGGCCCATTACGGATTATTCATAGCGATAGCGATAGCTTTGATTCTCTGGTTCCTTCTTTCAAAGACTCGTTGGGGTTTTGAGATCAAGATGATCGGAAAGAATCAGAAGGCAGCTCGCTGTCTTGGTGTATCGATTAAGAGAAATATTATCGTGACTTTACTGATATCGGGCGCTCTAGCCGGACTTGCTGGTGCTACTGAGGTAGCCGGTATCTCACATAGACTCCAGAAGGGAATCAATATGGGGTATGGCTATACCGCGATTATCATCGCATGGATGGCTCAGTTGAACCCTATCGGCTGTATTTTCGTAGCAATACTCATGGCGGGGCTTCTCGTCGGTGGTGACCAACTCCAGATGATGGTGGGACTACCCTCATCTATGGGGCTCGTCATTCAGGGACTGTTGTTGTTCCCGCTACTTGCAGGAACGGTATTCACTGATTACCGTCTGAAGATCGTTCGAAAGGTGGAGGCTTAATATGCAGTTGATAACAACACTACTTGCCGTCACATTGAGCGCAGGGACCTCCCTGCTCTATGCGACGATCGGTGAGATATATACAGAAAGGTCAGGTATCCTGAACCTTGGTGTCGAAGGTATGATGATGATGGGAGCCCTATCGGCTTTTGCTGTCTCCTTCTATACTCAGAGTCTTTTCCTTGCGATGCTCGTAGCGATGCTCGTAGGTGGTACACTAGCGCTTCTCCATGCATTCCTCTCCATCTCTATGAGAGCGAATCAGGTAGTGAGCGGGTTGAGTATAACCCTATTCGGTACCGGTCTTGCTAGTTATCTAGGACAGAGACTCGGACCGGAGACTAATGGCTTCAACTTAGCAGGAATGACCGCTTCTAACTTTCAGAAGCTCCCAATACCTGTATTAGGAGATATCCCTATACTCGCAGCGTTCTTCAATCAGGATGTCTTGACCTATATGCTGTTTCTCATAGTACCGCTATCCTGGTACTTCATGTTCCGGACTAAGCATGGGCTTGCATTACGTTCTGTAGGAGAGGATCCTAGGACCGCATCGGCTATGGGAATCAATGTAGCGAAGGTCAGATATCTCTATACCGTGATAGGTGGTATGCTCGTAGGTCTCGGTGGTGCTCACCTGACACTGGCATATACTCCAGGCTGGTCAGAGAATGTGACTGGTGGTAGGGGATGGATCGTTATCGCATTGGTCATCTTTGCCGGTTGGAATCCATCAAGGGCTGTATTCGGTGCTGTGCTCTTTGGTGGTATCAATGCTATCCAGTTCAGACTGCAAGCTGCGGGAACTATGATACCAGCATCCTTTCTGAATATGGCACCCTATGTGGTCACGGTCGTAGTACTTTCGATGATGACTATCATCGGTAAGCAGAAGAAAGGTAAGTACTCATCTCCATCAGCATTGGGAACTGCCTTCTCCATAGAAGATAAATAACCTATTTTGATCCTAGACGTATGAAACCCCTGGTCTCCCAGGGTTTTCATACGTCTTTAGATGGAATGGGTTCTAGTAGTTCGTATCAGCGAAATCGACCCATCCTCCAGCTTCGACAAGAGTCTTGTCGAACTCTGAGATTTTGAAAGGGATCATCACAGTGGTCTCTCCATCAGTGAAGGTGAACTTCAGAGCTTCAAGATCAGTGACTACAGAACAGCCAGTGTTACCGAAGGTCGCAAAGAGGGTATCAATATCATCTTTGGGAAGTTCTACTGCCATCATGCCGCAGTTATACATATTCTGTCGGTAGATACGGGAGAAGCCTTCAGCTATCACAAGAAAGATACCATTCACTTCTAGCGCCCATGGTGCATGCTCTCGAGAAGAACCACATCCAAAGTTGTTTCGTGTGACCACTACCTGTTTGTCGTTAAGACTCGTTGCAGGATCGAATCCTTCAAGTTTCAAGTCTTCAAGGAGGTTAGGCTTCAAAGCCGCTTTAGTGATCTCAGTAAGATATCTTGCTGGAATGATCTCATCAGTATTGATATCATCACGATCAAGGAACAGGATGTTCCCTTTGAATCTATCTGCTTTATTACTCATTTGATCCCCCCTTGTATGCTGGTGAATGTGCGAGCGTTCCTTTGATCGCTGTTGCAGCAGCTGATGCAGGACTCATCAGATGTACCATACCACCTTTTCCCATCCTTCCATTGAAGTTCCTGTTTGTTGTGGATGCACAGATCTCATCATTAGCCAGAACTCCGTTACTCATACCCAGACAAGCTCCGCACGTAGGGTTAGTCACACAGAAACCTGCATCCATGAAGATCTCGATCAGGCCCTCTTTGAGTGCCTGTTTGAAGATATCTGGAGTCGCAGGGGAGAGTACTCCTCGAATCCCTGGTGCGATGGTGTGTCCCGAAAGGATCTTCGCAGCCTCTCTGAGGTCTTCGATCCTTCCGTTCGTACAGCTTCCAATATATACCTGATCTACAGCAGTCTCTTCGAACTCTGCGATCGGTCGTACCTGATCAGGCTTGTATCCGAAGGTAGCTAATGGGGGGAGATCAGTCACATCTAATGCTATGATATCCGCATATACTGCATCAGCATCTGCGAGCCATCTACTATAATCAGCAAGTGCTGCCTCTTTAGAATCGAAATCATCTTTGATGAATTTCCAGAGGTATTCGACTGTTGTCATATCAGGATAACAGATACCTGTGGTTCCCCCTGCTTCGACTGCCATATTCGACAAAGTCATTCTCTCTTCCATAGAGAAGCCATCGATGACTGGTCCAGCGAATTCGATCACCTTGTTCGTTGCCCCATTCACACCGATCTTCCCGATGATCGCGAGGATGACATCCTTTGCATAGACACCCGGTTGTAGTGTTCCGGTGATCTCTATCTTGATAGTCTCTGGAGTCTTGAAACTACAGACACCTTTCAAGATACCTACTTCAAGGTCAGTGGTTCCGACACCTGCTGCAAAAGCACAGAAG
>CAZLZY010000238.1:0-4199 GCA_964564075.1 uncultured Spirochaetales bacterium | reverse complement strand
CAGCCTTCTATCAAAGGATCCTAGAGCAAGAATCTGTATCTGCTCAAGAGGCCTTCTTCACTGATGCTATGGCTGCGAATATCGAGAGTAGTAGAGCCTTAGGGATCCAATCCTTCTTGTATACCGATTCAAAGGAGCTTAGGTCTCAGTTACAAGAATTGCAACTACTATAAAGGAGTCGGTGCTCATATGCGGTCATCAATCACACTCTTTAGGCGAGACATACCCCTGAAGACACCCTTCAAGACGGCTCTTCGAACCGTTGAGTCCGTTCAGGATCTCGTCGTCGTCTTGAGGGTCGACGGTCTTACGAGTTATGGGAGTTGCTCACCTACGGTACAGATCACTGGGGATAGTGTGGATAAGATTATCCATTCTTTACAGGATGAGATCCTCCCATTACTGAAGGGACGTCCTGATATAAGAAGGCCTGAACGTTTTTTCCTTCAAAAGAGGATCAGCTCCCCCTCCGCAAGATATATGATCGATACAGCTCTTTATGATATGGCTGCAAAAGCTTCTAGACTCTCTTTGATGAAGTATCTAGGAGGTCCTGAATCAGCTCGTCTAACTAGTGATATAACCATAAGTCTCAATGACCCTGAAGAGATGGTACGTGATGCTATTACCGCCGTAGCTAAGGGGTTCACACTGCTGAAGGTCAAAGTGGGAAATGACCTAAAAAAAGATTTTGAAAGATTAGAAGCTATCACAGGGGCTATCCCTTTTGGACTAAGTCTTCGAGTAGATGCTAATCAAGCTTGGAGCCCTCAGGAGGCTATCACTATCCTAAATTCCTATGCAGCTGCAGGCTTCCCTATAGAGTTCATAGAACAGCCAGTAGCAGCACAGGATCTTGCCGGGTTGAAAGCTGTCACCTCGCAAACTCCCTATCCGATCATGGCTGATGAGAGTGTATTCACTGAAAAAGATGCAGAGCGTATCTTCGAATCACATGCTGCAGACATGATAAACATCAAACTCTCTAAATGTGGGGGGTTAGGAGAAGCGATACGTATATGCGATCTTGCAAAACAATATGATAGTGAATGCATGATAGGGTGTATGATGGAAGGACCGGTTGGGATTCTCGCAGCAGCTCATCTAGCAGGAGCTAAGCGAGCGATCACTCGTGTGGATCTCGATTGTCCTATGCTCTATGAGCAGTTAGAAGGTGATTATTCAGTAGACTTCAAGGGTCCAAACATCTTCATCAAAGAGGGCATTGGGCTCGGTATCAATGATCCATCACTTGAAAGATGGGAAGGGAAGAAGCTTTGGAAAGTAGTTCTGTAACAAGCCCTGGTGAGATGAAGAGGTTTCTTTCTCAGATGATCAGCTCAGGAGCTGCTCATCTGAGTAGCTGCAGCTGTTTGCAAGCCTGAAAAAGAGATCTTCTCATTCGTTGGTGGGTATAGAGAGACTTCTCCTAGTCTTCTCCCCATGAGAAGAGAGACCCTATTTGATCTTGCCTCCCTGACCAAAGTAGTATCAGTGACTACACTCACCCTGTTGCTTCATGAAAGCGGGAAGCTCGATCTAGGGGATCGGTTACAGCAGCATCTCTCCTATAGTGGAAATTTTCCTGATGTGAAGATCATCGATATCCTGACTCATACAGGTGGATTCATAGCTGAAGACCGATTATGGGATAGAGTCGAACATCCAGGACAGGTGATCGATCATATTCTTCACTCAGAGCCTCAAGGAAGACCAGGAGAGCAAGTTATCTATAGTTGCTTTGGGTTCATCGTATTGGGGCAGCTACTTGAGACTATACTGGGGATATCATTGGCACAGGCCTCTAAAGATCTGGTCTTTAAACCCCTAGGGATGAGAAGGCACGTTTCCTGGGAGGGGTTGCTGGGAATGCAGGATGCTTCTTTACACTCGATGATCTCCTGTTATTCACTCAGATGATCCTTTCTCGGGGAAGAACTCCCTGTGGGAGACGATTCTTATCACCTGAGAGTATTGATTGCTTCTCTAGGTGTTTAGCTATATCAGGAGATGAAGCAAGAGGTATAGGGTATAAGATCATGCCGCTTGGAAAGATAGCACCTAGAGCCCTGGAGTGTTACTCTTTTGGGCATACTGGCTTCACAGGTACTGCTATCTGGATAGATCTTGAGAAAGAGATAGGTGCGATCCTCCTCACGGGTAGGGTACATCCTTCTAGAACAGAGAGAAGACTCCTCGATATGAGAGATGAGTTCTATAGGCTTTCAACGGTAATTGGAGAATAGTATATATGTATGAGTGAAAGATTCGTATTACTCCAGGAGTAATTAGAATCTGAGGTTGATAAGAAAAGAGCTATCTATCGTCTAGAGAAGACAGAGGTACTATTGATGTCAGTACAAGCAAGTGTTCAGAGAATCATGATCCCCACCTATGTAAGTGCAGAGTATGAGAGACTCCCGATGTTCGCTGAGAACAGAGTCCATCAACGCTCATCAGGCAATCCCTATCCCAACCCTATAGTCAATAGGATCAAACAAGATCAGAAAGTCGAAAGAGAGTATACGATCATCGTACTAGAGAATGAGTATCTCTACCTAGAGATCCTCCCAGAATTCGGCGGTAGGATATTCACGGCTCGGGATAAGACCAATGGCTATGACTTCTTCTATCGACAGCATGTGATCAAACCCGCTTTAGTGGGGCTTTTAGGTTTGTGGATCTCTGGTGGCCTAGAGTTCAACTGGCCGGTACACCATAGACCTTCGACCATGCTCCCCGTCGATTATGTTATCGATCCCTCAGCTGATGGATCAGTGACCGTATGGTTAAGCGAACATGAACCACTTGATAGGATGAAAGGTATGGTCGGGGTACGCTTGAGTCCTGGTAAAGCGATCTTCAATACCCTCATGAGAGTCTATAACAGAACAGATCTCCCTAGATCCTTCCTCTGGTGGGAGAATACTGCAGTTCCCGTCAATACTGATTATGAGATCTTCTTCCCTCCAGATGTCTCGTATGTGAACTACCACTACAAGAAGGCGACAGGAGGCTTCCCTATCATGGATGAGTTCTTCAACACTCAAGACAATCGGGGTGGAGTCGATATCAGGTGTCATAAGCATACCAAGGATGCCACCTCCTATTTCTCGAGCCTCTCCTCCTATGATTTCTTCGGAGGCTATGATCATGGGAAGAGAGCCGGTGTCGTACACCATGCACAACATAGTACCTCTGTGGGTAAGAAGATGTTCACTTGGGGCTATAAGTCCTTAGCTAAGAGCTGGGAGGCAGCCCTAACCGATACTGATGGTGCCTATGCAGAGCTCATGGCTAGCAGTTACAGTGATAACCAACCAGATTTCACCTGGCTTGAACCCTTTGAGGTCAAAGAGTTCTCTCAAAGCTGGTACCCGATAAAAGAGATCGGTCCGGTGACTATCGCCAATGATCTGCTTGCAGTGAATTGCTCAGGTTCTCAGCTTGGGATCTATCCTGTTTGTAGTCTGGAAGAGGTGAGTCTCATAGTGGTAGACGATGCTGGTAACAAAAAGAATTCTAGCATGGAGCTTAAAGCCACAGAAGTCCAGTGGATACCCATCTCTGATCTGGTAAGCTTCTCTATCACAGACTCAACAGGTGTAGAGCTCATAGCTTATACGAAATCAGAGAGCTCGGAGCATATTGCTCCTCCAAAGAGCGATGATCCTCTCCCCGATGAGGTAAATACGGCAGATAGCTGTTATCTTGCCGGTCTTCATGTGGACCAGTATCGGGATCCCCTCCTAGAGCCTGATGTCTATTGGTTGAAGGGTATAACGATCGATCCCGATCATGCTCCCTGTCTCACAGGGCTCGGTCGATATTATTTGGGTATATTACAGTACAAGAGGGCCGAAGAGTATCTTAAACGAGCCGTAGTAAGTCTCACCAGACATAACCCGAACCCGAGAGATACAGAGGCTCTCTATCTCCTCGGACTCTCCTTGAAACGACAACATGAATACGATGAAGCCTATGAGATCCTAGCTAAAGCTATGTGGAGTAGGTCTACTATCGTTCATGCCGGCCTTCTCCTAGCTCAGATTGACTGTATACGAGAAGATCTTGATCGTGCGAAAGAACATCTTCTTGAGAATTCAATAACAGCAGGCTTCAACCAGAAGGCTGAAGGACTCCTAGCCTCAGTCTTAAGAAGACTCGGAGAGGATGAGGCAGCCCTGACTCAGGTAGAG
>CAZLZY010000237.1:0-4210 GCA_964564075.1 uncultured Spirochaetales bacterium | reverse complement strand
GATGTACGTTCATAGTTAGGGATAGGATGTTAGAGGCACAAAATGGCTATTGAGTCCTATGTTGCTCAGGGAGGAGAAACACATACTCTTGACTGTCAGATTCCTTCACATGACCTGGAAGCTATATTGTATACATGGGAAGGTCTCCCTCCACATGCTGTTAATCATCTCGTACCTTTTCACCATAGAATGCTGATAGATACATCTCTTTGATCTCTGAGATCAACGGGTAAATAGGGCTGGCCCCAGTACACTGATCCTCAAAAGCCAGTTTTGCTATCGCATCCGAGGATCCTCTATATCGATATTTTTTTTCTTATGAGGTTACGGGAGTACTGTATACACTTTTATCGTTATATGTCATTCGATAATTATATATCTTTTAAAGTTTTTATAGATTATGTTTTTTGATCTTCTTCACAGGATTTCGCTTCTTGATCTCTATCGAGGTTCTTAACTTAGATGAGAGTTCTGCAAAGCTCGTTGCTAAGTCAGTACGCTGTACGATCACATCCTCAGGAAGGGTGAGGCACTTAGGGGCAAAGTTCCAGATCCCTTTGATATCTGATGCGACGAGACGTTGAGCGATCTCCTGCGCATAGAGTGCCGGTACGGTGAGGACTGCTATATTGATCCCGAATCGCTCAATCACACTTTCGAGGTCATCCATAGCCTGTATGGTTATATCATAGGTCTTCGTTCCGATCTTCTTAGGATCTGTATCGAAGATGGCAATGATCCGTAAGCCATAGTTCTCGAATCCCTTATACCCGATCAGGGCATTCCCAAGATGTCCTGCACCAATCAGTATTGCATCGGAGGTATTATCCCATCCTAGATGATATTCGATCGCATGGATGAGCTCTGCGAGTTCGAACCCGACTTTAGGTTTACCTTCTACTCCAGTGCACGCCATATCCTTACGAACTTGAATTGGTTTTAGTCTGAGATCATCAGCTAATTTCGTAGCTGAGACCCAAGCATCACCATGAGATTGGTAATCTTTTAGTTTTCGAAGATATGCGGGAAACCTTCGTATAGTTGGTAACGGTATGGAAAAGATAGAATCTTTATTCATATACACCTGTCAGGGGACAATTATCTTGATCAACAACAAATACCTGCCAATCGATCACTACCGAACACTATAATACAGGAGAGCGGTAAAATCAATCCTGTTATTCAGTACTGAGTGATTGTAAACGCTCTTCAATAGATACGATAAGCCAGTCTGGGGTCGAGGCGCCTGCTGTGATACCTACCATGCGGTGATGACACATCTGAGAGGTCACCTCTTCGGGAGAGTTGATATGCCACACATTACCGCAGCAGGAGAGTGCGAGTTCATATAGGCGTTTTGTGTTGGAGCTGTTCTTCCCTCCAACGACGATGATCGCATCGACAGATTCACATAGCTCTTGTAAAGCCTGTTGCCTATTCTTCGTCGAAGGACAGATGCTCTGTATGATCTCAAGAGAACCTCCATTCAGATCAATCAGCTCCTGCAACGTATCGGTGATTGATGCGAATCGGTCCTTTGAGAAGGTAGTCTGTGAAAGAATAGTGATATGCTTATCATAGGGGACTACAGAAAGATCCTTCTCATCATGTATGATTATGACCTTGCCAAGTCCTTCAGCGGCACCAGCGACAGCAGCGACTTCCCCATGTCCAGGATCTCCAACAAGAACGATAGTCTCTCCACGTTCTGAACACGTAGAGACGATCCTCTGTGATCTGATAACTCTAGGACACGTTCCATCAAGTAGTTGATACCCCTTCTCTGCAAAGAGGGCTCGCATCTTCTGTGGGATCCCGTGTGCACGTATGACAGCGATCCCTGGTCTCTCATCCTCAGGAGACTCAACTATCTTCACACCAAGACTCTCGAGATAGGCTAGATACTTATCATTATGGATCAGCGGTCCTATCGTATAGATAGGAAGGTCCTGTCGTTTCCCAAGTTCTATAGCTTCATTCACCCTGACAATCGCATTCTGGACTCCTGAACAGAATCCCATGACGTTCGATCGTATGATCTTCATATACTACCTATGACTTCTTGATACTCAATGCCACACCCTGTCCAACAGGAAGCATCGTAGAATAAAATCGTTCATCCGAGAAGAGTCTCTGATTATAACGATCCACATGAACACCTAGCCCCTTTCTGATCTTAGGATCGAATTGTAGTAGTGTATCATCTGTGACGAGCACTCCCCCCGGTCTCAAGAGACTGAAGATATCTTCATATACGATGTCATAGACATACTTACCGCAGTCCTGAAAGATCATATCGTACTGTTCTCCGGCATTGAGTGCCTCAGGTATGAGACGTTCAACATTCCCGAACCGAAAGTCAACAACAGAATCGACTCCTGCAGATCTTAGATTAGCTTTTGCCTCTTTACTTGTTCTCTCATGATTATCCATAGTAGTAAGTCTGCCACCAGTTGCCTTGAGAGCCTCCCCAAGCCATATGGTGGAGTATGCTATCCCACTACCCAGTTCCAAGACCTTCTGTGCATCAGTAAGCCGTATCAACAGTCCTAGCATCTTTGCCAGTTCTGGTTCGATGAATGGTTGGATATCATCTCGGGTTCTTGCAGCATCATCTAGAGAAGGTAGAAGAGGGTTATCATAGGATATGAGACCCCTAATATATTCAAGTGCTTTTTCCGTCTCCATCACTCCCCCGGGTCTCTCCTATCATAGAAAAGACCGCCCTGTTTATGCAAGGCGGTCCGATAAGTTTCAGTAAGATTGTATCACTTACAGACTATTTCTTAGTCTTCCGTTTTCCTTTCAGCTTTCTATCAGCTGCTTGGATCTCTACATCCTCTTTTACCATAGTCAGTTTTGTGGGCTGAACTTCTTCGACTGTTTCAGTCTCGACGTTCTTTCCAAGGTGCTCAGCAGTCTTTGTCTTACTTCTTTTCATCAAGGTAAGGAGTACTGGTGATGCGATGAAGATTGATGAGTAGGTACCAACGATGATACCGACGATCAAGTTAAGAGCAAACAATCTGATTGCTCCTGTAGCAAATATATAAAGAGGGATAACAGCCAGCAGAGTTGTAAATGAGGTAATCAGAGTTCTGCCGAGTGATTGTGTGATACTGGTATTGATAATATTGTCTAATGCGGTATTCTTCATACCCTTGATATTCTCTCGTATTCGGTCGAATACTACGATGGTATCATTCAATGAGTAACCGATGATCGTCAAGACGGCTGCTATGGTAGTCGTTGATACTTCGAGTCGAAGTATTGCGATGAAACCAAGCATGATCAAGATATCATGGGTAAGTGCTGCTAATGCAGATATCGCATAGGCAAGCTTGAATCGGATCCAGATATATATAGCGATTAGAATGAGAGCTACGATCACTAGCAGAATAGAGCTAGTCGATAGTGCAGCTGAGAACTTAGGACCGACATAGTCAGATCCTTTGATGATCACATTATTCTCACCGAACGTATCACGAAGTAGTGATGCGATATCAGCTTCAAGCTCGTTCTTCACTCCCTCAGATTCTGTTTCAGCTCTGATCTGGAACTCTTGTTCATAAGCATCGCCAACAACTTGGACCTGGGCTATACCCCTAGAAGCCAAAGCTTCTCTGATCGTATCAATAGCGATATAATTTGCTTCATCCAGGTTAGCAGTGTTCACATATACAGGAGAAGCACCAAGTTCATAGGGGAGAGATAAACCTGTGACGATTGAATCTACAGAAGTAGATCCTGAACCGATAACAGAAGCTTCGACCCCATACACTCCCTGCATTCCATCAACAAGCGCATCAATCGTAGGATATGTTGCAGCATTAAATGTGGTAGATGCTACACCATCAGCATTTCGCAATGTAAGGATCACATCATCGCCATCAACATCGAAGGTCACACCGTCTTCTCCAGCAACAGTAAGAGAAAAACTCTCATCTGAGATCTGAACTCTCTGGCTCAGACCTGCTTGGAAGTCGATACTGAGGTTAAAACCGCCAAGGGCGATTATACCTAAGACACCACCGATGATCAGCAGCAATGAAAGGCCGAACATATAGTTACGCATTTTTGTAAAATTAATAATTTTAGTGCTCATTACAGCCTCCAGTCTATGTACAGTTTTGATGCACCCAATTGCTCAATAGCAAAGTCAAAGATGAGTCGAGATACGAACAGAGCTGTGAACATTGAACTAACGATA
>CAZLZY010000236.1:0-4231 GCA_964564075.1 uncultured Spirochaetales bacterium | reverse complement strand
CTCGTGAAGCAATGGCTCTTGCTGCAAGCAAATTGCCTATTAAGACACAGTTTGTAACTAGACGGGATGCGGAGTAGATATATGAAGAGTACATTTAACGACCTGACTTATGCAGAGTTGATAAATAAGAAAGAAGATCTCCATAAGGAGTATCTTAAATTGCGAATGGATAAAGTGCTTGGACACCTTGAGAACCCTCTCAGAATGAGAACGGTTCGAAGAGATATTGCACGAATTAATACAATTGTTCATGAATATGCTTTAGGCATACGTAAAAATACTAAGTAAGAGAGGCCTGGTGTTCTATGAAAGCAAATAAAAAGACATTTACAGGACAGGTTGTAAGCGATTCTATGGATAAAACCATCGTAGTTGCGATCACGACCAGAAGGCTTCACCCTCTTTATAAGAAATATGTAAAGCAGACTAAAAAAGTCAAAGCGCATGATGAGAGAAATGAAGCTAAGACCGGTGATACAGTTCGTGTCGTCGAGTGTCGTCCTCTCAGTAAAGACAAGAGCTGGAGATTAAGCCAGATTGTCGAGCGTGCTAAATAGTCGTAAAGGAGTTGCGTTATGGTTCAAATGCAAACGTATTTAAACGTTGCTGATAATAGCGGTGCAAAACGTGTACAATGTATCAAGGTACTTGGTGGAAGTAAAAGAATGAATGCCAGTATCGGTGATATTATCGTAGTTGCAGTTAAGGACGCTCTTCCAAACGGCCAAATTAAAAAGGGTGACGTGCAGAAAGCGGTTATTGTCCGTGTCAGAAAAGAATACCGAAGACCTGACGGTACCTATATCAGGTTTGATGATAATGCCTGTGTGATTATCGATGCCAACAATAACCCGCGTGGTAAGCGAATCTTCGGACCTGTCGCTCGAGAACTTCGAGAAGATGGTTTCATGAAGATCGTGTCACTTGCGCCGGAAGTGTTGTAGGGAGAATAAGATGGGAATTACAAGAATCAAGAAAAATGACACTGTCATAGTCCTTGCCGGAAAAGACAAGGGAAAGACAGGAAAGATCCTGAAGATCGATACAGATAATGATCGAGTTATTATTCAGGGTGTCAACATGGTTAAAAAAGCCGTGAAGAAGAAAAGCCAGCAGGATAAGGGTGGAATCATTGAAGTCGAAGCACCTTTGCACATTTCAAATGTTGCAATCGTGACTAAAGACGGTTCTCCTTCCAGGATTGGCTATAAGTTTGAAGATGGTAAGAAAGTTCGTTTTGCGAAAAAGACCGGGGAAGTGCTGTAATGGATAAGTATATACCTAGAATGAAGAAACAGTATAGAGAAAGTGTTGCTCCAGAATTGTTGAAAGATTTCGGTTTTTCATCTCCTATGCAGGTGCCTACTCTTGAGAAGATCTCAGTTAGTGCTGGTGTCGGTGAGGCTATTGATAACAAGAAATTACTTGAATCAGCAGTTAAAGAGCTAGAGCAGATTACAGGACAGCATGCGGTAAAAACCAAAGCGAGAAAGTCAATTGCAAACTTTAAGCTTCGTCAAGGTCAGGAGATCGGTACTATGGTCACACTTCGTGGTGAACATATGTGGGAATTCTTCGACCGACTGGTGAATGTCGCTCTACCTCGAGTAAAGGACTTCAGGGGAATCAACCCGAATGCTTTTGATGGTCATGGAAATTATTCACTTGGGGTTAAAGAACAAATAATCTTCCCTGAGATTGATTATGATCGTCTCGAAAGGATTAGTGGTCTCAATATTGCTATTGTTACGACTGCTAAAAACGATGAAGAAGGCTTTGCGCTGCTGAAAAAGCTCGGCATGCCCTTTAGTAAATAGTTGGGAGTAGATCAATGGCAAAGAAATCAATGATTGTTAAGGCCCAAAGGGAGCCAAAATACAGCACACGTCAAGTGAACCGCTGTAGGGTTTGTGGTAGACCTAGGGGTTATATGAGAAAGTTCCAGATGTGTAGGATCTGCTTTCGAAAGCTTGCTAGTGAAGGTAAGATTCCTGGCGTAACAAAATCCAGCTGGTAGGAGAGTGAGATGGCTATAAGTGATCCTGTTGCTGATATGTTAACGAAGATTCGAAACGCAAATCTAGCAAAACACGAAAAAGTAGATGTAACAACATCAAAACTGAAATTACAGGTAGTAAAGATCCTCAAGAATGAGGGTTATATTAAGAATTTCAAGAAGGTAACTAAAGAGAATGTGAATAACATTCGTATCTTCTTGAAATATGATGACAAACAGAAACCAATCATCCATGGATTGGATAGAATCTCTACCCCTGGTAGACGAGTTTATTCAGGATACAAAGAGATTCCTAGAATCTTCAATGGTCATGGTGTGGTTGTCGTTTCAACTTCCAGTGGTGTTATTACTGGAAAGAAAGCAACTGATCAGAAAGTCGGCGGTGAGCTGATTTGTTCTGTTTGGTAAGGTGGTGAACTATGTCTCGTATTGGTAAATTGCCTATTACAATACCTGCAGGTGTCAAAGTAGCTGTAATAGCTAAAGAGATTACCGTCGAAGGGCCGAAAGGGAAACTGGTTCAGTGGTATCAACCTAGTGTAACGATCGCTGTAGAAGGCGAACAAATCGTAGTAACACGTAAGGATGATTCAAAGAGTACAAGAAGTTATCATGGCCTATACAGACAACTTATCCAGAATATGGTTACTGGTGTCTCGGTTGGATTCTCTCGTGCTTTACTGATCAATGGTGTTGGTTATAGGGCTGAAGTTAAAGGGAATATCCTATATCTTAATTTAGGTTTTTCAAACCAGATTGAGTTTGTGATCAATGAAGATATCACTATTACGTGTGACGGACAGACTAAGGTCATCGTTACAGGTATTGATAAACAGAAAGTCGGTCAAGCATGTGCTGAGATTCGTTCACTACGACCACCAGAGCCCTACAAAGGTAAAGGTATTAAGTATGAGAAAGAAATCATTAGACGTAAGATCGGTAAATCTGGTGTTAAGTAGGGTAGTACAATGAAACAAGTTAATAATAAGCGAAGAAAAAAACTTAAAAGAAAAATCCATATTCGAAAGAGGATTTTCGGTACACCAGAAAGACCAAGAATGTCTGTATATAGAAGTAATAAACACCTCTATGTACAGGTGATCGATGATACTACAGGTGTTACAATCGCTTCTGCAAGCAATCTTGATGTTGAATTAAAAGCATTGAAGAATAATGTTGCGGATGCTGTTAAGATCGGTGAGGCTATTGGTCAGAAACTGGTCGAGAAGAAGATTGAGGCTGTTGTATTTGATAGAAATGGATATCTCTATCATGGTATCGTCAAAAGCATAGCTGATGGCGCTCGAAAATCTGGATTGAAGTTCTAGGGGGATATGGTGGAAAAATCCAAAGATAAGGAATTTGTTGAAAAACTAATTAAACTAAATCGAGTTGCTAAAGTGGTAAAGGGTGGACGAAGGTTCTCCTTCTCTGCTCTCGTAGTTGTTGGTGACCAACATGGCCGTGTAGGTTATGGTTTTGGTAAAGCTAACGATGTAACAGAGGCAATTCGTAAGAGTGTTGAAAAAGCTAAAAATAGTATGATCGTGGTACCTTTAAAAAGAACTACGATCCCTCATGAGATTCAGGGTGAATTCAAGAGTGCTAAAGTTCTACTACGACCTGCTGCTCCTGGTACAGGAGTTATCGCGGGTGGTCCAGTACGTGCCGTAATGGATGCTTGTGGAATTCATGACATTCTTGCAAAATCACTTGGTTCTAAGAATACCATCAATATTGTGAAAGCAGTATTTGACGGTCTTGAGAACCTGTTCGATGCTCGTGAAGTCGCAAAGAACCGTGGTAAATCACTCAACGAGATGTGGGGTTAAAAATGGCTACAAAAAAAGTTGCACAAGTACGAATCGAACTAATTAAAAGTTTGATCGGTTCAAAACCAAAACAGCGTGGTACTATCAAGGCATTAGGCCTTGGTAAAATCAATAGCTCTGTGGTACGAGACGCTACTCCTGTCGTGAAAGGTATGATCAATGTCGTTTCACATCTTGTTAAAGTCGAGGAGATAAAGTAGGATGGGACAGATAAAGGCGCCCGTTGGGGCAAATAAGAAAAAAACAATCATCGGGCGTGGGAATGGATCTAAGGGTCGAGCCTCCGGTCGAGGACATGATGGACAGAATTCTCGATCAGGTGGTGGTGTAAGACCAGGTTTCGAGGGTGGTCAGATGCCTTTGTATCGACGACTTGCTCGAA
>CAZLZY010000235.1:0-4233 GCA_964564075.1 uncultured Spirochaetales bacterium | reverse complement strand
TTTGTATCGATAATGTCTTGAAATGCATTTTTCTCATAACGACGGAACGTATACCATAGTTTATCTGACCCCTTTCATTATTCACTCTATCCTATGTTTGTAAGGATAGTAAAATGCTGGACTATAGTCTGGGAAAGACTTAAGTCCAGCAATATATTGCCTCTAGTTCGGGGATGAGGAGTCCTCCTCTTATTTGATTTAGAGACTCCTCAAACTAGAAATATCACTAAGCTAGAGAGCCCATTGGATCCCAAGGTTTAAGAACGATAGGTTCTGTCTCTAATATATCAAGCTGCTCCACCGTCAGATATCTCTTATGAATAACGACTTGATAGGTGAACTGGTCGAACCAATCATCACTCATGACGAAGAAGCCCTTGTTACCTTTATCTTCACCCCAGCTATTCTCCACTCTCCAACGGTTCGGTCTCTCATTGTCATCAAGATTCACACCAGTAAGTACCATCGCATGGTTCATACAGCTCTGACCGAAATCAAGACGTTCTCCCTTGTTCATAGGGAACTCAGTCGTGAATAGCCCATCAAAATCAAAGGCGTTCATAGCCATGATCCCAGATACCTTATTAGTGAAATGGCTGACATCTGATCCAAACCATACGACCTCACCATCACTCATTTGTTCAATCGCCATTCTTTTGAGTTCATGTGATGGTAAGTTCAGGTACAATACAGGACTGCTGCCCTTGATATTCCCCAGATACTGTACGGTGAAGGTCCTATCGAAGGGTTTGTCCTCAGTCGGAGCATTGATGATACTCACATATTCTGAGAGATCCATCCCAACATATTCATCATAGAAATCAAGGGGTGTTATATTCTCAACTCGAAAGAATTGTTCATCTTTATCTCTTGCCTCATAGGTGAAGGTCTTTGGAGGTTCGCCCAAGGAGATACAAAGCATCCTGTAGAACTCACCTAGCATCCGCTCCTTGAGTTCTCGTAGCTCATCGGTGTTCTTACCCTCTTCAAAGGCCGCTCGTATCTCACAGGCGAAGTTTCGCAACTTGGCGGTGAGGAGGAAGTTCATCTCTTTGGTATTTGATGAGGAGAAACTCTCTGGCATCGCCTCTATTGGGACAACTCCATACTTACGGACAATATTGACGAACATATCCCACTGTCCACCATCACAAAGAGGGTCGTTCAAGAGAAAGCTGATCACTCGTCCCTCTACCGCTTCATCTAGTGTCTCTAATATATTCTCTAAGAAGTAGTTCGCCTTCTCAAGTTTATCCCAGAAGAGTGGATAGACTTGAGAAAGTTGCATATCCTCTAGATTGAGTTTTTCCATGATCTCCAATCGCATGACATTCAGAGATGCGAACATCCAGCATCTTCCTGAGGTCTTCTGATTCTGGATCTTCCCTGCCTCAAGAGAGATCGAGAAGTTATGTGTGTTCTCAAGGTTCGTGACAGTGGTATTACAGCTGTCATTGATCCCATTCTTCACCACAGAGTTCATCACGACCCGATGCTTATCTGAAGAGGTAAAATCTTCCTGGAATCTTTCTAATGTATCAAATTCAATATTCGTCTTCATCCTATGCTCCTAATAATTCAATTCAACCATATTATGCCCATCGATCTCAGGAATCACAAGAGTCTGTTTACCATCTCTTTCAGAAATCTCAAGTTCTGTTCCCTCAGGGACGACTCTAGCACTCTTGATCTTCACTTCCAATGATAGAGAGACTTCAGTATTGAAGATCTTAATCGCATCTTCTATGATATCGAATTCCCGTGCGCTACGTTCACATACATACCCTAGGCTATGAAGGACGAATCGCCTCTGTTCTTCCTGTCGGTTTATGGTCATCAGGATGAAGGAAGGTCCATCATGGGAGACCATCTGATCTCCTAGGAGACGATGTATGGCATTCACTACCAAGGTCTTGTACCATTTAGGATGTTTTTGAGTATAGGTATGGAATACTGGATGAATGAAGTGGATATGTCCGCCATTCTGTACGGCTGCAGGATATCCTCCATCGAAAGTGCTTGGTGCATGCTGGTGAGAACAGAAGTGTTCCCAAGTTCTATTGAAGAAGGGTTCATGTACTTCTAGTAGTACTTCCCCCTCTCGAACCTCTACACACTCCCCCTTCTCATACATCACATACTCTACTGACTCTAATCCTTCACATAAAGGAGACCCCGGTACGATGAAATCCGGTGAAAAGGGTGCTGGACAGGATGGTGTAAATCCCCAGTCAACCTCAGTATTCTGTAGAGACTTGTATGAGGAGATGACCTTCCCACCGCTCCCAAGATACACACTAACCGCAGTAGCGAAATCAGGGGTAAGCTTCACAAGATCGGGAAGCATAACGAGTTTGTACTTTGATAGCTCCTCTCTCTGATCTATCACATCGAACTGCTGGCCCGATTCAGTGAGGAGCCGACTGATCCCC
The DNA here is from genome assembly GCA_964564075.1 of uncultured Spirochaetales bacterium. Taxonomy (GTDB): domain Bacteria; phylum Spirochaetota; class Spirochaetia; order CAKZLE01; family CAKZLE01; genus CAKZLE01. The sequence continues at coordinate 1,801 of CAZLZY010000235.1, read as the reverse complement.
TCGATCTCAGCGGAGAAATAGCCAGAGCTATCACCCCAGAAACCATCTGGAGATACAACTGCTATCTCAACGGCAGGAACCGCTCCAAAGCACCAGGGTTCTTTCTTCTCTACACTCTCATAGATCTTACCGATGAGGCTGTAGGCAGCCGGATCAAGTCTACCAAAGGGGTGTAGTTGATCACCGATACTGCAGCCAGAATCAAGTGCTAGAGATCGGAAACACTCATATTCGAGTGCGGGTTGGTTTCTTAAGGAGTGGAAGTCACCCCAGGAAGTATGGAACTTGCCTGTCATACCGAGGATAGGAACCCCTAGAGTCCTTGCATAGCGAGCAGTGATAGGGAAATCCATATATCCCCAGCCACCTGAAGGCAACGACTCAAGTTCTAGATGGGAGAACCCATCTATGATATCTCGATGAGTAGTCCTTACATGAGCATGGTTATAGTAGATCTTGATATCTGACTGTACTGCTCGTAGAGCAGCACTGACGATTTTGGTGAACTCTTTGATCACTAACAACATATGAGCTTTTCGAGTCTCTTTATCTTCGGGGTCCATACCCTTCTCGACCATAGAGGCTTTGCAATAGCGGCAGGAACACTCTTTGGCATTTATGATATCAAGGAAGATACCATCAACCGGGTACATCTCCATCACCTCTACTGCCTGTTCTATCACGTACTCCCGATAAGGAGTATTCAGACAGAGATGACGATAGAAGCCTGCTTCATAGGGCTCTGACCCCAAAGGCTTCCCATGCGCATCAGTCACGATCCATTCAGGATGCTCTGTGGCAACGAGATGATCCCATTGAATCGGTAGATATGCAGGTACGTTGATCCCTCTTTCATGACAAGCTCTTAACTGCTGCCCAAATAGGTCCTTGCACTTCAAGTGAGGATGGATCCTATCGGGGAACTTCTTTGACGGGTAATACAACCAGCCATGATGTCCTCGTGTGAAACAGGTGATAGAATCAACATGCGCCGCGAGGAGTGTATCAGCGAATCTCTCTGCATCGAAATCGATCCCGATATCGGGGATACTCTCACTCGTATGAAAATCTAGGTGTATTTGTCTTAATCGAATATCTTTCATAATATGAATAGCCTCTTTAAATTAACCTTTAACAGACCCGGCAACCATACCGGACTGGATACGTTCTTGAAAGAACATGTAGAAGATGAGCATCGGTAATGTTGCGAGAATGATCGCAGCGAACATGGGGCCCATATCTACGGTCTTCTTACCGACAAAATAGAGTAACCCTATAGAGACGGTATACATCGTCTTCTCAGTGATGAACAACAGCGCAAAGACCATCTCATTGTAACAGTTCAGGAATGCGATGATCGCTGAAGTAGCTAGAGCTGGTACAGAGATCGGTAATATTATCTTGAAGAACAGCTGCGGGGTATTACACCCATCTATGATAGCAGCCTCGTCCAACTCCTTACTGATACCCTTCATATAACCCGAGATGATGAAGATCGCCTCAGGTAGACAGATAGCGATATAGATGAACATCAGCGTAGTGAAGGAGTTCGGTCTCAAGAAGGAGATCTTAGAGACCATCTTCATAAGTGGCACTAATGTCGCATAGATCGGTAATACGATACCTGCGAGGAAGAGCCCAAGGACATACTTATTATAGGTATGTTTCGTTCGTGCAAGGACATATGCAACCATACTTCCACAAAGGAGCATCCCGATAGTCGAGATGACAGATAGGAAGACAGAGTTCATGATAGTCCGCAGGATCTTCGCATCATTGATCGCAATCGAATAGTTATTCC
>CAZLZY010000234.1:0-4236 GCA_964564075.1 uncultured Spirochaetales bacterium | reverse complement strand
TTTCTCCAACAAGCAATCCACTTGTATGAAAGGTGAAAAGGAAATTTGTTTTTTTCAAGTTTGCTGTAGTTGGGTTATGATGGTTGAACTAGGTCTTCAGCCTCAAGGTCAACGACCAAAGATGCAAATCTCTTTTGGTCAGCAACAGGCATTTTCCTATTATCAACCGACCCCACTATGAAATATGACAGCCACCCATCTGCCAGTAGGGGCATCTGCGTCCCATGCATGTGGAACAGGTGACAGTTTTTTTCAGTTCTGCAGCTTCACCTTCTCCGATAAGAAAAATACTGTACTGGGTTTTTTGCGGTGTCAGCATCGCTGTTCCACTGATCAGTGAAATATTATTATTATCAGCAGCGGTTAAGTTGAGTAATGATTGAAGGTTGGATTCCCCGCTCTCTTCCGGGTAATTCTCCCCGATTATATTCCATCCCATCGGCAGTGCCAGCTCATTTTTCAACCAGTTCTGAATTACCGTATGTAGCTCTACTAAAATACGGGACCCGACTACATCAAGAATCAATCCATTGATGAGACCCCCATTGTCCATTAGATTTGATACCTCCATTTCCAACTGATTTCCGATGCTCCAGAATGCAGCAACAACCTGTTGAGTCCCTTCTTTAGATGGCAGTGAGTATCCAATATCATTGAACTCTTTAACCTTGCCGATATAAAGATACAGTTCGGGTACAGGAAGTACTTTCCCCTTATTCTCCCAATAGGTTTCAAACTCTCGATAGGCACCCTCCATACGGCCACCTCGTTGTGTATAAAAACTTTCAACAGTCGGGAACTGGCAGGAGAAGGAAATATCATGAGAGCTGCCCTGTAGATGAGGAAGCTGATTTTCAGAATGGGTATAAAGAATTTGGATTGAACTGGTGAATAGCATCTTTTACCTCTTGTTTTTTGAGTAATAGGATATTCCCATAGTATTGCGTAAATATGGAGATAGTTCCATATTCATAAAGGGTTGCGATTGGGAAAAAGTTGAAAAGGGCATAAGAAGATCCATACTAGGGGTTAGCTAACAACCGTCTAGAAGGATAATGATGCGCTCATCAGACTAGACCAGTATAAAAATGACTAAGAAATAGTACTATACAGAGAGAAGGTCATGTAATTAAGAATCTGTTTCTCTTTTGAAAAATGAATCTGCAGGGAAAGATACACAACTGTATCAAACCCTGCATATATCAGTCGTCCTTTCTTCCGTCGGGATATCGTGTCCCTTTTACGGCTCCCGGTTCTCCTGTGACAAAATCATTCTTTATATAGCTGAGTACTTCATCGGCCGACACAACCTTTGCCACGGTACTGCCAACGACCTTCAGGGAGATCTCATGATTTGATGTCGCCGTTGCTACAGAATCTCCAACAACAACCACATCGTAACCGCGTGAATTAGCAGCATAAGATGTGCTGAGAATACACTCATCTGTCCAGAGGCCAACAAGGACGATAGTATCTATACCGGCCTGTTTTAGCTTTTTATCCAGATACGAGTTCCCGTCCTCATCAAAAGTCCAAAACATATCCAAATGCTTTCCATGGTAAAACCATCCGTCAGCAACCTCTTTTTCTGTCGGAGCAATTTCTGATAGAGGTTTCATTCCCGGTGCCCCGTTGAACATATATACAGCATTCTCTGGTTCTTCAGGACGAAAACCTTTAGAACCATACCATCGATCCATTGAATTGCTGATACCGTCGTCAAATGTGCGTGTCCAAGCACTCCACATGATGCGGATTCCGTCACTCTTTGATCGAGCCTCCCTAAAAGCCTGCACCAGTTTCTTGAGATTTGGGAGAATCTTAGTAGCATAAGGCCTGTAATCTTCCTGACAATCGTCTAGTAGTAGTGCAATTCTCCTGGGCCTATCTTTCAGGTCCCAGGAGGCCCAAAAGCTTAGGGGCTGTCCATTTAGCCCCCCAGGTGTCGAGCTGTAATTTTCCATCGGTTGCAGCGCCTGGTCCATATCACGATTCTTACATGGCTTCTGAAGAGCTTCTTCTAGGTTTATTATTATTTTATCACTTTCATACATCATTGAGTCCTTCTTTTTTGTGAGATTTAAAGACAGTTATTCCTTTGGCCGTTACTAAGCATGAATGTAACTATAGGGAATTCCTGTGAGGAAATTGTATGATGAATATCATATACCGTCAAGAAGAGTTATTCTTGGGAATAATAAAATGTTTATTACTACTCGTAGAACATAAAAAGTCTGATGAAAAAACGTTTTTGGTTTATATATAATCTGTAAAGAAGGTCCTGTCAAAGTTTTTTCATTTCATGCAATTGAATTGTAATAATGAAGGAGAAAACCCGTAAAAGAGTTAACTCATTAGAGTTCAGATCCTATATATAAGTAAATTATTAGATCAATATCGATGTTCGTATTATACGAGTCCAGTAAATGATATGAGCCCATACAGGAGGGATCTATGAACTAAAATCAAAGACCTTGGCCAGTTGTCGACCACTGCCAGATTTCAGGGAATAGGTGTGAGTCTCGATGGCTGGATACGTTTTTCAATCTCAAAGGCAAGTTCTTCTTTGTTCTCCTACTTCTTTATAGAATACTGTTCAGCCTCATATTGGATTCAATAGTCTTTTTTAATTCAGATGATAGTTCATACTCAATGGCAAGTTTTGAAAACAGAGAAAATGCATCCTTGACCTGATAGATGATCTCGCGGCTCTTCTTCCCACTCAAATCACAGTAGGAACCGAATTTTAACAAATCATTCATCTGGAAATCATTGTTTTTATTATTTAGCCAGGATTGATGATTTCTGGTCCACTTACCCCTAGGGTCATAGGAATAGGTCATATCAAATGCTGGAGCAAGGGTCCATTTTCCAGAACGATCCATAAGAAAGCCAAAGTTCTTGGTATGATCATCCTGGTTTCTTCCTACTATATTAAAAACAGCACGCCGGTATAATTCTGTTACAGCCGCTTGTCCTAACCCAAGTTGTCTAAGTAAGAGAACAAGCTGTTCATAGGAATTCACCCCATCACGATCGGCATGTCCAAGGCCTGCCCAAGATATATAATGCAACTTATCGAGTTTATTATTGATTATTTTCCTGTCAAAACGTTCAATAAGAAAATGCCGGCTATCTCCATCATCTATCAGGCGGGTTTTCGGTATATCTATTCCTGATTCTTTAGCGATGAGGCTATAGATATACTCAACCGTTGGCATTCCCCTTGGATCTGCACCGTCAAGGTCCTTATTTGCACTACTATCAAACTTTAATAACCAGTAGGTGAAGTTTGGCCCATGGCTAATAGTTCCGTCTAGGATCGTCTCTTTTCTGGAAATAGCAACCAACGCCTTTGAACGCGCACCCCCCGCACTAGAACCAATCCTGATCATGTTTAATGCAGCAGCTCTATTTTCAACGGAAATCAAGTCTTTTTGCAGTCTCTCTTTATTTAGAAGTACCATTTCTGCCAATTCCGATATCTTCTTCAGGTCAAGAGCGATTCTTTGTATAGGTAGGCTCTCGCCGGGTTGAAATTCCAAAGCACCCATTCCCCGGTCGGCCACATAGAGTAGACGATCAAGGGTCGTTACCTGAGAAGGGGGGATATTCTTCTCAGCCATAAAGATGTCAATGAGTTGATTTCCGTATGAATCCGGTAGGGAGTCAGCAATGAAGCCTGGAACACCTTTAAAGGATTTCAGACCTAGTTCATCAAAAGTGAATCGGCTGGGTGGGTATTCCACATGTATAGGAGAAATTTGTATCCCTGATTTTATGAAGTCTGGATCATACTCAAAAACAGCATAGTCCTTTTGCTCAGGAGGATAACCGAGATATCCGATAGTGGTTCCCCAGAGGGTTACTTTTACCGTTTTGCTCACTCTTCATCACCCCATGTAAAATCCCTGCCCCTGCTTCCTTTATCCCGCACTCGCTTTGGCAAAGGTGTTTCTTTATTGCTCAGAGGACTATAGGATTCAGGTTCGTCGAAAAGGAGCTGCAGCCTGTCCAGTTTGCCGACAGCCCGTAGCAGGCGGATAAAGTTTTTTAGACTTATAGACGTTGTGCCCTGTTTAAAGTTATAAAGGGTCTTTCTGGAAATACCGCAGATACTTTCAATATCAGTTTCTTTTAGATGATTCAAAATACGAAGTTTTTCAAACCTGTTTGCCAGATCTTTACTTATAGCATCATCTGTTAATAGTCTATAATTCATTATTAAAAGTGCCT
>CAZLZY010000233.1:1789-4257 GCA_964564075.1 uncultured Spirochaetales bacterium | reverse complement strand
AGCACTTAGCACCTTGAAGAGACTCTTTAGTGATGAACCACTTCGAAAGAGGCTGGCAAAAGCTGGGAGAGAGACCGCGATCACCCGATACTCTTTCGACCGGTATGTTGATGCACTCGAAGCTGAACTTATCAGTATCATCTGAGTGCATGAAAGACCTGTTCTGCAGCTAGTACTACACCATTAGCTGCAGGATAGAAGGATTGATAGGGTTGAGATGAGTAACTCAATGCTATCAGATCCTCGATTACAGACTCCTTCTGTATCGCAAAAGTCAATAGATCTATGATCGTGGTGACAGGACTCACGCTTACGACCTGTCCCCCAATAAGTCTCCTTGAATCAGCATCACATACCAAAGAGATGGAAAGTTGTCCTGCATCAGGCATGATCGGGAATTGAGTCATTACTACACTCTTCCCTACAACAGGTTTTAACCCTGCTCTTTCCGCTGCTAGCTCTGATATTCCGGTACCACCAAAGAATAGTTCCCCGATCTTCGTAGCAGCTCCATTGAAGAATCCTGGGTAGGTGCGGTCTATCCCTAGCAGTCGATCTGAAAGGACCTTTGCCATCGGTACTGCATTCGTTGCTAATTTACCAGGAGTGGCTATAGAGGTTATCCCGCTAATGAACTGGGTACAATCACCTACCGCATAGACTTCATCTAGGGTGCTCTCCATCTTCTCATTGACGATGATCCCTTGAGGCCCGGTAGTAATGAGCTCATGATCAACAAGCTCAGTATTCGCTCTCATCCCCACGGCAAAGACGATGATACCCTGTTCTCCGAGTTCGACCACCGTACCATCATCAAGAAAGACCGTTTCTACCCTATCTGAACCTCTGAGTTCAACCACCCGTTTCTCTAGGATCAGGTCTACCCCAAGAGTCTCCAACTGCTGTTCAGCTTGTAGGGCCATCGATCCATCGATTAGATTCGAAAGGACATGAGAAGCCATATCAATAAGAGATACTTCAATACCTCTGCTTCGAAGTGCCTGTGCCAGTTCTATACCAATCGCACCAGCACCAACTACTACCGCTCTACTAAGCCCTTGATCTACTAACGAAGAAAGATGTGTAAGGTCCTCTTCACTCTTGAAGGCATAGACTCCTAGGAGATCAACACCTGGGACTTGAGGTATCACAGGTTCTGCGCCAGTTGCTAATATGAGTCTGTCATAGGCTATCGTCTCACCCTTTCTCGTATACAGACACTTATGTGCATAATCGACTCGTTCTACACGATCTCTGATGAGGGTAGCTCCCGCATCAGTCACGAGTGAATCACTCTTGAGTGTCTTCTCTACTGAAAGTAACCCTTCGATAACATAGGGCATCGCACAATAGATCATCGAGTGGTCTTCCGGTCGTATGATCGCAAGTTCTTTCTTCTTTCCAAGCCTCTTTGCTAGAGTGATAGCCGCAGGGCCACCTCCAACGACTACTATCTCATATTTCATCATGTTCTCTCCTTGAAGGCATCATCTGCTTCGATGAGGATACCCCGTTCTTCACCACAGTCCCACAGTTGAGTTAGGATATGGATCTGTTTTAGGGCTAGCCATTTTGCGTACTCGATCTCTTCACTTTTCATCTTGATACAGACGAATCTGCTTCGAATCCTAGTAATATTAGGACCAAACTGTTTCGAGAAGACTACCTGCACACCTTGAGCCTTTAGGATTCCTGCAATACTTCCAGCTTTCTTCGGATCTGCGTGTATCGTCTCCTCTACACTCGTATTCTTCACACGAGTCCTGAACCCGAACCCCTCTTCTGAAAGCTCATAGATATCAAAGAGTTCTGAATCCCCAAAGTGTCTATCGGTGAAGGAAATTCCTTCATCCGTACCAAATGCACAAATCAACGGTCTCATGTTACCTTCCTTATATATTTTGTAAGGTATCTTATTAAGCATATGCCAATTAATCAAGTGAGATAAACTCTGTTCAGGTATATAACCTGTAGTGTTTGGTATACTTCACCTAACCACCTAGATAGAATTGCCTATTGTAACTCATAAGTCTTTGACCCATGCTAGAGAAGTATTATTATTTGAAAGTGAGGCTACTATGTCAATTTCTACCTGGATCGATTCCCATATAACGCTACATGACTTTGATAACCAGAAAGAGGAGAGAGCAAATGCTCTTACTCATCTTGCAGGGATACTCCTTGCGATCGGGGCTGTAATTTGGGTCTTCATGGTCAAAGGGGATCTCTCATCCACAAGACTTACCACCGGGTATTTCATATATGCCTTATCGATGCTGCTTCTCTATAGTGCATCGACACTCTATCATTATCTACCGAGAAACACTCTGAAGAAGTTCTGCAGGGTCTTAGACCATGCGAACATCTACTTCCTCATAGCCGGCACCTACACTCCGGTCCTACTCTATATAGATTCACCACCTGCAATACTCATGCTGATCCTTCTCTGGAGTATCACCGTAGGAGGG
>CAZLZY010000233.1:0-1779 GCA_964564075.1 uncultured Spirochaetales bacterium | reverse complement strand
AGGGACAGCTCTCACGATCATCTTCTGGGGTAAGTTCAGTGTACTTCATGTTCTGCTCTATATTGCGATGGGTTGGTCTTTGGTATTATTCTGGGGTGATATCACCCCATTCATCCCGAAAGGATTGTTTACCTGGATTCTAGCTGGTGGTATCGTCTATACGGCTGGAACAGTCTTCTATGCACTAAAGAAAATGCCATACTATCATGCAGTATGGCATCTATTCGTACTAGGTGGCAGCGTCTGCCACTTCATAGGATTTGCGTTATATCTAAAGTAGGACTAAGCCTCTTTCTGAAATTTAATGATATCTTCAGTTTCCTTTAAGTTATTACGAACCGCTATCTCCTTTGAGATCTCAAGGAAGGTAGATATATCGATGATTTGGAAGAAGACCCTCAATTCAGTATTCAACTCATTGATCAGCTCTTATCGAGAAGTAAAAGTATTCGTATCAACACTCTGCCACCAATCTTTTGGATGACCCGACGTTATGAATAGAGCAGGGCTTCTCTCGTTCTTCACATGTGTGACAATCTGAATCCATTGTAAGATACTCTCATACTGCTTCAAACCGACTTCATCACGATGTATGAAGGGAGGCAACTGATAGGCCTCTCGTCGTTCAGCCTCTTCTTGAAGTTGGTCGATCACAGGGAAGGCAACTGGGCACCCATAGTATCATCATGGAGGATCTCAGTGATCGAACCTGAGATAGATTCAGTAACCCTGTTGAGGTACTGTTCTAACCGTTCGCCCATACTCTTATCAAATTGTTCGATCACCGGAGCGAAGTCCGCAAGATCATCAGAAAGATCATGAAGGATCGGGTTATTACAATTCGTCAACTCAGTTGATAGCCCGAGCTGAAGAGCTGCTCGAGATGTAGTATTTTTTACTGCTTCGACATCTTTGATAACTTGTATAGCATCGCTGTTCCATCGCATAATATGACCACCTTGTAGTTGAGGTGGGCTGATCCTTAGGTGTTGATACCGTTGGGGGATCAGCCATTTCTCTTTTTTACCTCTCTGCGACATTTTCCCTGTCGATATGCTCTGACATTATCACTTCCGTTTGAGAGATAACATAAAAATCTCAAATTAAAAACTAGCTTTTTTATACATAAAACTGTAATATATAGTTGCCGGGGTCAGAGTAATAGAAATCAACCCTCTCCAATACATAAAGTCAATTTAAAAAATAAGTAAAAAACCAGTTTATAAACTCTTCAGAAAAAAGCCTGCAAATAGAGGGGTATATCTTGTATTGTTATATTGAGGGTTATTTTATTATAATATGTATTTAACTTAAAAAGAGGTGTTTCGTGGCAAATATTTTTCAAGATGTAGCAAGTTCCCACAGTTTTAAACATAGAATTTCTTTTAATATAGAAAAGACTACTCTAGTATGTGGGCTTTGCGGAGAAGACATAAAGGGTGAAGTCCTCTACTGTCCAGTGTGTAATAAATATTACAGTACTAAGTGTGCTATTAATTCTTTTGGGGGATACATCTGTCCTATGTGTGAAGGTCTAACTTTTCTTAAAACAGTATTTGTAAAGCATAATAAAAATGAGTAGTGAATAAAACCAGTGTTTATTGTTGAAAACTGGCTGTCATAGTCACCCATATGTGGCTTTTGCTCCGGAACACTCTGATGGAGCAATTCTCTATGACAATATAAATGAGCTACTTGAAGCTTAGGGGGTGAAGCACTTCAATCATACCAATAATGATTAAGCAGCCACATCTTAATGAGGTGGTTTTTTTATGATTT
>CAZLZY010000232.1:0-4284 GCA_964564075.1 uncultured Spirochaetales bacterium | reverse complement strand
CATTCAGGATCGTCGCCCCAGTCCAGATTCCTAGGAATAGAGAGACAATAACCTGTTTTGTAGCGATCGCTAGAACGATCGCAATCAAAGGAGGTAGCAATGCTACCCAACCATAATCCATACATACACCTCGCTTTCACATGCATAAAAATAAATAGCGAGTGCATTATATAACAAACTGTTATGATTTCAACAGATTGTGCTAATATAAGAGGTTTGTTCTACTGTTTTTGGAAGTGGCTCTAGTTTTAGAATTGAAAGGAAAAGAGTTTTTTTACCATTCTTCTATCCATCTTACCCCATGGATTGGATTCCACAGGATAGGGTGTGACGAATACCCAATCATAGAAAGGAAAGATACATTTTTTCATGAACCTGCTTTTGATCCTCTGTTCCAAAACAAGACAACCCATATCTGGATGGTCCTTGAAATTCGAACAGTATTCAATCTGCTTGAGGGTCTCTGTCATTCTTGGATAATCTATATTCTCCCAACTCACCACCATAGAGAATGGAAGTGTCTGTATCTCTGCTGATACCTGCATGCAGAGCCCTGGATTGATGATAAGTTGATCTTTTTCATGGAGAGGGACAAGGATCTCCATCAATGCTTTTTCAATCTCCTTATCATAGGTATCGGGAAACTCATCAAGGAAGATACCATCGAGACTAGGATACCACTCATACCACTGCTGGTACATCGTAGCTATACTCTTTATCTGTGATTTGAAATATCCGACGGGCAGGTACCCTACTACCTTGATCCCTGCATCCTGTAATGTTCTTATCCCTTGAGTATAAGAATCTTGTATCTCATCACCGGGGCCATTGTAGGGATTGATGATCGCTATGACCGGTACATCCTTATGTTGGGATTTCAGATGAGCAAGATACTCCCAATCGGTTGTAGCTTTTTTTTGAGGAGTGAATAATGGATCTATATAGAACGGTATTAGTAATCCCATACTCTGAGTGTACCATGAGTGACCAACTTTTAATAGAGTAATGCTCAAAGATGAGCACTTGATATTCTCATTACTTACATAGTAGTCTTTTACTATCTTATTCATGAGGTGAGGATGTATGAAAGTTGCTTGTTTTGGTGAATTATTGTTCGATCATATTGAAGGTATCTACTATCTTGGAGGAGCGCCAACGAACTTCGCAGGACATTGTGCCAAACTGGGTGCTGAGACCTATCTGATCACCGCTGTAGGAAATGATGACCTAGGTAGGAGAGGATTAGCAGAGGCAACATCTCATGGGATCAAAGCAGATTTCATCTCTACGGTAGATCAACCAACCGGTACGGTTGAGGTGACATTAGCAGAGGGTATCCCAAGTTATGATATCGCATTCAGTGCCTGGGACCATATATCCTTCACAGATAAGCAGGAAGAGACTATACAGAAGATAGATCTAGACCTCTTCTACTTCGGTTCATTAGCACAAAGGACAGAAGAGAACAGAGCTTTTCTCATGAAGTTACTTCCGTCATTACGTTTTAAAGAGGCCTTCCTAGACGTCAACCTGAGACAGGAATTCTTCTCAACAGAGATCCTAAAGACCTCCTTCACCTATGCTACGATCATCAAGGTAAACGATGAAGAGCTTCCGATCATCTCTGGGATGCTCTTTGAAGAGGATTTGAAAGCTCATGAGTTCTTTGCAAGGATCGCAAAGAAGTATGAGATACATACCCTCATCCTGACCTGTGGGAAGGAGGGAGCCTACTATTACACGTCTGATATCGAAGGTCATGTCATTCCAAAAGATGTGAAGGTAGTTGATACTGTTGGTGCCGGAGATAGTTTCTCTGCTGGTTTCATGAGTGCTCTATTCCAAATAGGTGATGTTGAGAAAGCAGTGATCTTTGCGACCTATCTTGCAGATTTCGTAGTCTCGAGTCAGGGAGCACTACCCCACTACCCAGCACGTATCCAAGCTAAACTCGATGAGCTGAAACAGGATTAACTCATACATTGCTTCTCTTGATTCTCCCATCATCCCATGATGCCACCTCATATATGATTATTCAAAGAGTATATGAAGGGAAATAGATCTGAATCAAAGTCCCACTATGCTTTATACTCTTCACATCGATATAGCCATTATGTTCATTGATGATCCCATAGATGATCGATAGGCCAAGACCGGCTCCTGCTGAGGGGTGTTTTGTCGAAAAGAAAGGATCAAAGAGATTCTCTACCTGAGATTGATCCATTCCCGCTCCACTGTCCCTCATAGACAGACAGACATACTGTCCCGGTGGCATCTTATTCCCATATACGGTTTTCGAGACACCAAGGAGCACCTCGCTCGTAGCAATAGAGAACTCACCCCCATCTGGCATGGCATCATTAGCATTAAGGCTGATATTCAGGAGCAGATGTTCTATCTCATGAGCATCTGCTAAGATCTTCGGAAGCTTATCCTGTATGCCAAAAGCAAGTGTTATATCAGCTCCAAATACCGGATAGAGTTTAGGCATCAATAACTTGATATGATCATTTAGGTTCAGAGCTCTGAGTTTCAGTTCAGTGTTCTGGCTGAAACGAAGGAGTTGTTCTACGAGACTCTTAGCTTTATATCCTGCATCGATAACAAATCCGAGCATAGCAGCTTCATCACTATCACGGGCAAGGGTATCTTCTACGAGCTCAGTATAACCTAGAATGACTTGTAGGAGATTATTGAAATCATGTGCTACCCCACCTGCCAATCTGCTTACAGATTCGATCCTCTGTGCATGACGCATCTGCTCTTCGAATTTCTTGTGTTCTGTCATATCCCGTAAGATAGCAAGATACCCAAAGAGTCCAGTAGACTCTTCTTCTAATGGGGTAATGACAATATCCATAAAGAGTGTCGCCCCATCCTTCTTGAGGACAGTCACCTCTTCCTGTCTGCGAATATGTTCATGAGGATCTTGAGATTCGCCCTGATGGCTCATCTCCGTTCTGATCGATCTGATGATCTCCTCTACTGCGAGAAAAGAGGCGTCAGAAAGTAATTGTGTGATTGAGAGCTCTTTGAGCTCTTCTATAGGATACCCGAGCATATGTTCTGCAGAGGGTGAGACGAGCTCTGTTCGAAAGGCCGTATCAACTGTCCAGATGATATCACTCGAAGAGTCAATGATGGCCTGGATCCTTCTATCTCGTTCATTGAGCTGTTGCTCGGTTCTTTTGAGTTGTGAGATGTCTGTATAGACACCAAGAAGACCGAATACATTATCCTGAGAATCGATCAAGGGTACTTTGCTCGTATAGGACCAACCTTTCTGGCCATCTTCTTTGAAGAGCGTATTGATCTCATTCCTCACAGGTTCTCTTGTTTCCATGACCTTCTGGTCCTGCTCTTTATAGTATTCAGATTCATCTGAGACGAAGGGAAGCTCCTTATCGGTCTTACCGATCACATCTTCATGGGAAGCTACACCTGCATCATGAGCGAATATATCGTTAGCCCCAAGATAGACAGAATCAGTATTCTTCCAGAATACACCTGATGGAAGATGTTCGAGCAAGGAACCAAGTAGCTTATTCGTATTCTCGAGTTCGATCTTCTTGTTATAGTCTTCTGTGATATCACGATTGAGTCCCACCACCTTTATTGGATGACCATTATCATCCCACCCGGTGATCAGAGCGATCCCCTCCAACCAGATCAGACCTTTTATCTCACTATTGAATCGGAAGATCTCATGATAGATGGGGCTCCTACCACTGATGAAGTCATCCATGACATCAAAGAGTCTCTTACTATCTTCAGGGTAGACATGGGTCTCGAAATACTCATGAAAATTGCTTAAGTCTACATGTCCGGGGACACCGAACACAGGTTTCCAATTATCATCGACCCTGGTCTCTTTCGTCAGGTCATTATACTCCCATTCCCCTGCTTTCCACAGTTTCATGAGCAGGTCCTGTTGCTTGAAATCATTCATCTCAGTAGTAGGCTGATTACTGCTAACGGCTAACGCAGTCGAGAACCTATTAAGTATCATCTCAACGAGTTCTGATAATCTATCAACGATAGGATGTGATAGATCTTCCGTAGCTTCTCCCTCATCGATCGTGGAGATGATAAGGAGAAGATCATCGGTCAGTATCTTTACTGGAGAGAAAAGGATCGTCTGATACTTCTCCGTCCTATAGATTACTTTCATCTTCTCATTACTCGGAAGACTCTCTGCTTTAATATAGTACTGACGCAGTTCTTCTATCTCTACCCCGGTAGTACCTCCATAAAGAGGTCTATCATCGGATAAGAGGGCTATAT
>CAZLZY010000231.1:0-4294 GCA_964564075.1 uncultured Spirochaetales bacterium | reverse complement strand
GAATGTTGCTGAATTACCTCGCTGATATGTCATATACATACTATTAAGCTCCGGAAAAAGTTCAGCTGTCTCATACACAAGATCAGCAAGATCATCAATAGTCCCATTGAATGTCAATGAATAGTGAGACTCCTCTACAGAGAAGGAGGTCCGAACTAACGATACCATCTTCTGGGCAAGAGTCTTCTGGAAAGCTCTCATGATCCTGTCATCGTAGGTCTTCATAATGATCAGATCATAGGGAGTCCCTCTTTTTGCATCATCAGTGAAGTACCGTGATGCCGTATTCATGATCTCGTGCATCCCAGTCGTTACGCCTTGAGCGACTGCACCGTCTATAGCAGAGTTTCGTGTATTACCCTTAACTGATTCATCAGTCTGGATGAAGACACTACCTCGTCCTTCTGCAGTCGATGCATCAAAGCAGCTCAAAGAGACAGAGGCATCTGCATAATAGTTACTAGACTTCTCATAACTTGATGCACTGACGGCAACATCGATATAGTAATCCGCATGTAATCTTGATGCGATCCATCGCAACATGGATGAACTACCGGTCTCCTCAGCAAAGGCATATTCCTGATCACTCTTGATCGATTCTACCTGACTGAGATCAATATAGGTAAAATCTATTGAAGAGAGATAGTTATTTGCCATAAGGACTGCGGTCCTGGCAGTGAAGGGGTCAGAGACCTGACTCTCATCATAATAGACTAAGAAAGTCGGTTTGATACCATCACTCCAATCAACGCCATTCGGCTCTAGGACTTCAGCTAAAGATCCGGCATCCTCATATTCGATCGGGTCCTGGTTCGGGAGTCGTAGAGATATATCATCCTGTATTAATCCCCCATAGATCCCCTCATCTCGTAGGAGTTCTGAGAGTTTAGACATCTGTAATCTTACAGAGACTAAGGAGGTATAGGTTCCCGTGTCATAATCCCAATCCAGTAGGTTCATAGAGGAATGAAGCAGATAAGCATCAAGACTTCCCAACCTATCAAGGATACGGGTGATCTGATCCTTGTAGATCAATCCGCTATCTTGAAGTGCAAGGACTGCAGCTCTCCCGAGGGCATCTCGTACCGCAGCATCTTGAGAGTTGGCCTCACTCGATCCCGTTCCCAACCCATAGAACAAGGGTAGGATCAATCCTTCTGGGATCATGTGTTCTGGTGTCTCATCTTGTGTTGTGAGATCATAACGGGGTCCCCGATAGACTGATGTAGCACAACCAGTGGTAACAATGATGAGACATAGTGCTATCAGAACAAAGAATAATTTCTGCAATTTCATTTCAAACCTCAATTAAGCAAGTATTTTTACGTATCTTATTTTTATATACACATTATCCTATAAACATATACCCAATTATAACCGAAAGGTTACATGTGGAGACACATAGGGTGTAGACCTGAGAGGAGTACTCCCGTCAGAGAAACCATAGGTCAGTTGATATCCTAGATCCACCCCATATTCCACGGCACTCGAGCTATACCACCCTAGTCCAGCGTGGTAGGAACCATAATAGATCCAGTCTGTATCACTGCCAGACGTATCGGTAAAATATCCAAGACCAAGATCAGCTCCGATATCGAGGAACAGGGCATATCGGGAACGAGACGAATCCTTCTGGAGTCTAAGACCTTGATCGAATCGAACTAAGAAGCCCTGGTTCAACCCTAGATGAAAGCCTTTGGCCTCAACCGGCCATGATAAGGATAGAGCTGAATCATTCCAACTATACCCCATATCTATTCCAGCTGAATACTGAATGGCTCCTGTTGGCCTGCGAAAGAAGACCTTTCCTGATAGCCCGGTGAAACTCAAAGTCTGTATCTCACTGATCTTCACAGAGATCTTCTGATTCTCGTTATTCTTAATAAGTGATATCCCAGGTTGGATTGGTACTTCACTGTAGTTTATATAATACTCACCACTGAGTTTCTCTCCCTCAAGAGGATCTCTCAGAGAACTCAAGGTCAGAAGAGCAAGCTCATCAGAGTTACTCGGATCAGAGATAAAGAACTCATCGCCAACTGATGCCACGGCAGTCTCTGGGATTATACCAGTCACATAGCCATTGAAAGTACTACTGACCATAAGTATATCTTGTTCGGATAACTGAGAGACGATCTCATATCCGATCGCTCTCTGATACATATCTAAACTACTGAGCAGTGCCCCGTTCACCGTCCCTGCTGCCCCTAAGACTCTGAAAGAAAGAGATCCTATCCCAAATTCTCCTGCTACATCCCACCTGATGAACAGTTCTAATACTTCGACAGCATTAGTGGTATCATGAGTATAGATAATACTCTCAATATGAGGATGTATCGTAATATCTGCTGAGAGATCCTCGGTCCTTCTAAATAGATAGAGATCATGGATTGCCTCAGCAGTTATCTCATTGAATGCATATGCAAGATCTATATCGAAGGAGGGAATCTCATCCTGCTCTATCTCCACGTCACTGATAAAAAAGGTCGAAAAAGCAATCTCTTCACTTGCAGAGAGTCCGAATAAAACCAGTAAGAAAGTGAATAGTAAGATGTATCGGACAGCTCTGAATCCCATGATTACTCTTTACTCCAGCTATTCACCAATCTTTCGATCACGGTAACAGCTGCGACCATACCCGAGACCGCTACCCATTCGAATCTGCTGTGGAAATTCATACCTCCACCGAAGATATTCGGTGCTGGGATTCCCATCTCACTGAGTCTTGCTCCATCGGTACCTCCACGAATTGGCTTCATGACTGGTTCGATAGCGAGTTCATCGATCACATCGATGAGCTTCTCCATGACAAGGGGGTCCTTCTGAACGTATTCGCTCATATTAATATATTGCTTGGTCACTTCTTGCTTAACTGATCCACCACCAAAGCTTGCAGCGATGGTCTCTCCGATCGATTCAAGGACTGCTATCCTTCTCTGCATACCTTCACTATCGAAGTCTCTGAGATTTATCTGTAATCTACAGGTCTCAGCATCGCCATGGATCTCATTCGGATAGTAGTAGCCATCTCTTTCAGCTGTAGTCTCAGGACTCTCAGACTGAGGAAGCATACCTAGATATCGTGTTGCCATGGTCATCGCATTGATCATCCTGCCTCGGGCAGCACCCGGATGGATCATCACCCCGGTAAAGGTCACATCAACTCGGTAGGCATTGAAACA
The DNA here is from genome assembly GCA_964564075.1 of uncultured Spirochaetales bacterium. Taxonomy (GTDB): domain Bacteria; phylum Spirochaetota; class Spirochaetia; order CAKZLE01; family CAKZLE01; genus CAKZLE01. The sequence goes on along the minus strand of CAZLZY010000231.1, from coordinate 1,112 downwards.
TTCGAACTCGATCTCTCCAAGTCTCCCACCATCCATGGTGTAGCAACATCGGGAGTTGAGCTTCTCTAACGGGAAGTCATCCATTCCGTGTCCGGTCTCCTCATCAGCAGTGAAGACGATCTCGAGCTCCCCATGTTCGATCTCAGGATGGTTCATGTAGTAGTTGGCCATGGTCATGATCTCAGCGACCCCAGCCTTATCATCAGCTCCTAATAGAGTCGTTCCATCGGTGGTGATGACGGTCTTTCCAACATAATCGAGGAGATGAGGATTCTCTTCCACACTCAAGGTGTATTCATCATTAAGTTTTATATCTTTCCCATCATAGTCTTTGATGATCTGTGGTTTGATATCATTACCGGGCATATCTGGAGAGGTATCAACGTGAGCCATGAACCCGATCGTCGGAGGATTCTTCCCATCCTTCATCGTCGAGGGGATTCTAGAGATGATGAAACCATCATCATTGATCTGCGTATCATCGATTCCTAGATCGGTAAGTTCTTTAAGAAGAAGGTTCAGCAGGTCCCACTGATTCTCTGTTGAAGGCTTTGTCGTCCCATGATCATCAGATCGTGTATCGATCTTCACATACTCTAAGAATCTCTCTACGACCTCATTCTCAATATCTTTCTTGTTCATATATGTCTCTCCTATAAGTCACTATCTTCTACTATATCGATCCTGTTCATCATGGGTATCATCTGACAGATGAAAGAAGCCTCTGACTCTTCGTAAAGGAGCAGGGTTCCAGGAGGAAGGATCTGATGGTCTTATGCCCATATCCTGCATGATGGGAATGAATCTTTCAAGCCGTTTGAGGAAATCTTCATAATCTTCTGTCTCGAAACCCGCCCACATCCTATCAGCCATAGCTGTCAGTCGGGGAAAGACCTGCCAATCAAAACGTTCTTCATTCTCTACCCATTCACTCCATAGTGGTGCTTCGAATCCTAATATATGATCGGTATCACTATCTTTAAGAAAATCAGGTAGGAGTTTATAGGCTTTTTTCAGGGGAATCACTGCATGGGATTGATCAAGATAAGAGTGAAAATAATCAGTTACGATCATATCACGTCCCTCACCTAAAGCTTTACTCACTTTCTTTC
>CAZLZY010000230.1:0-4303 GCA_964564075.1 uncultured Spirochaetales bacterium | reverse complement strand
GATCTGATCTAAACCATACTCTATATAGATATTCTTTTCCCCATCAGGATTTAAGAAACTCTGCATCTCTGGGAGATATCTTGGTCCATCATCGGTTTGTTCGAAGGTCTCTCCTTCGAGGCCCCAGGTCGTTAGTATCTGTCCTTCTTCTGAGTAGACGGCCCAATCAATAAAGGAGATAAGCTCTTTCAGATAGGATTTATCTGTGACATCAGAAGAGATCACCAGTCCTTTTCTAAATCTATTAACCGGTGGTAGTGCTTTTAGGCCAATAGTACTCTCAAGGACAGGTATGGCACTCCATTTAGCACCTGGGTAACCTTTTTCAGCTAGTTTAGTATTCCAAGAATCAAAACCTGAAGATATCCAGGTAGGGGTGAAGAATGTCTTATTGTTAATGAGTCCATCAATGAAAGCTTCAACAGATTGATCAAAATCTTCAAACCCTAATAGGCCTGCTTCATAACATTTATGGAGGAACCGATACATCTCCCGATATGCTTCTGTCGCTGGCGCATACTCCCATCTATCTTCATTCTCATTGTAGGAACGATTTCCTGCCCATCCAGAAGTGATCCCATATCCTGCTCCCAGCATCGAGAAGAGGTGAGCGCCACTCCAACATGCAGATATTGGAGTTGATTCAGGATATTGGTCATGGAGAGCTACAAGATCAGAGAAGAGCTCTTCATAGGTTTGAGGTATACCTAACCCTAAAGCTTCAAAGAGATCTTCTCTATAGATCCACTGCTGGACCTGAATACCACGCTGATAACCAGGTAGAATATAATACTTACCATCTTTTAGTTTTAACGCCTCTATCTCTTCTTCAAGCTCATGAGATGCAATATAGGATTGAAAATAGGGCATCTCATCCACATAATCACTCACGGGTAATAACAGCCCTTTATTTGCGTATTCAATAATCTGCTCAGGGTAGACTTTCAAGATGATATCAGGTGGAGATTCGGATTCTAAAGCTTTTACCACATACCAATAGTAATCACTATCATCGCCAATACTCACATCGAAGGCGACCCCTCTTCTGTTCTTATACTCATCCCAGATAGGCCACGTTTCTGAATAGGGGCTCTCTGACCTGCTATTGAATAGAATTGAAAAGGTTTGCTTCTCTTCTTCGACTACCTTCTTACTACACCCTAGAAAACAGAGTGAGACACATAAGACTAAGAATAATAGGCTCTTTTTCATTTTCAAACCTCATTTATTACATATATTTCAATTCTAATTTTAGCATGATTACCAGAAGAAAACAGTAATTATGATATTTTTTGATAAGCGGCCCTAGTACAGAAAGCTTACCTCTTTCTAGGATAAATTAAATTTTTGGAGACTACGATCTTCCTATTGTGTGTGATGGTGATCCTTCATAATATCCTGAATAAAACAACCTTATGTTCATATACTATGATATAACCAGCTACAAGAAAGTACCTACTCCAATCTGATTATTACCATTCTCCCCAACCTCACCAGTCCCATAGATCCCACTACCTGAATCATCTGTGAGATAATCACTAGAAGAGTTCATGGTCAGTTTGCAGTCTGTCATATCAAGATGTCCCTGATTATGAAGCCCACCGCTCCCATTCGTTGCGGTATTGCTCGTGATCGTACACCCCTTAAGTTCTAGATCACCACGTATATGTATCGCACCACCACTCTTGTTACTGTGATTCTCAGTGAAGCTCGTATTCATAACTGAAGCTTGTGATTCACAGGAGACAAAGAGCCCTCCACCCTTCTTCAGAGAACTGTTTCCACGTATAGTAGAATCGAATACCATGAGTGTTGCATGGGCATCATTCTTGATTCCACCCCCGGAACCGGTACAGCCCTCTCCCGATAGACGTTCAGCAGTGTTCATAGGGACTGTTCTGTTGTTCTGTATGATCGAATCATACATAGTCATCATACCGAAGTTAATGATACCTGCACCGTATACAGCTCTATTATCTTCTACCACACATCCTTTGATAGTGGCTTCACCATAATTACAGACACCTGCACCACATCGTGGGATCAGGGGAGTATATCCACCTCGTATAGTCATTCCTTCGATGACAACCTGTGTATTCTCAAGTATCTCGAATATTCGGTCATTCCCTTCACCAGAGATGATCGAATGTTCTGAACCAAAACCATAGAGGGCCACATCGCGGTTGATGATGACACCTGATTCTCTCTGTGTCTCATCCATGATATAGAGCTCTTTTACATCACTCGAATCAAGAGCCTCTTGGATAGAGGTGTATGTACAATCAGCTGACGCTATTGTCGTATAAGATCTTGGGGTATTACTGATAATAGCTTTGAGTTCCAAAGATGCTGCAAAACAGGAGGATCCGGCTAGGATAAGAACAAAGAGGACTAGTCCTAATCTCATATGTTTTTGTTTCATAGAAGATTATATCATATTGTTTCTAGCATATTTAGTTTAGCGACAGAATCAATAACAAGTTTTTTATTTGCAGGGAAAGAATCAAAAAGTACTTTTTGCTTTTCTGTCATAGATGAATAATACTTAGACTCAATAAGAATCTTATCAGCGGTAATAAAATCAATTTCATTACCACCTTCATAGAGATAATAGAGTTCTTTTCGCATTCTTAATCTTTGATATATATAATTCTCAAAATAACTACCAAGATCCCTTTCGCCTGTAAAAAGATATTTTATCCCAAGATCACAAGCATATACCTTCTTAGCTGAAAGTATCTTATCATTTGTCTTTCCCCATCTTGGTAATAGATAGATCAGATATGTTTCTTGAAAATATGATAAGTATCTTTTTGCAGTATCTGGAGATATTTTTAATATATTACTCATCTTATAAATACTCAGTTGTTTCCCACTACGCTCCATGAGCAATGTAAAGAAATCTCTGACCAAGTGATGGTTCTTTAATCCATGATAGGCAGTGATATCCTTCTGGATAATATCATCCACCAAGGTATTCAAGTATTCTCTTGAAGGATTCAATACATTCTCAGGAAGACCCCCACACTTCATATAATCTTTGAAATATGTTTCATCTAATCTTTGATCTCTTTTTAATACTCGTATCTGCTTGAATTGTTTAAACTCTTCAAAACTCAGAGGAGCTACTTCGAAAACTAGAGAACGACCAGTAAGAAAAGCCTTTTTATCTAGAAGCAAGGAACTTGATGAGGATGTAGCAAATATCTTTACAGAATAGGAATCATATAGGTTCTTTAGCTGCTGATGATAATCTTCAAGATATGTTATCTCATCAAAAAAAAGATATACATGTGTATCACTACTAATACGATGAATCTTCTTATACTCAGAAAGTATCTCTTGTAGAGTTTTACCCCTTAGTAAGAAATCATCAATACTGATATATAGGATATTTTTTGGATCAGTTCCTTCTTCTATCAAACCTCTTATTAAAAGCTTCATCAAAGTTGTTTTCCCTACTCTTCTTAACCCTGTAAGAAAAACAATATATCTATTTAAAAGATTTTCCTTTAAAATTCCTAAGTATGAGTCCCGTGGTATGATATTTGGTAAGGAATAGGATTCTTCCCACCAGGGATTGTATTGATACAATAATTCTTCCATAACTTATTATAGGATGATATCTCATAATAATCAACTTTTTCTTACGATGCCATCGTAAGGTTTTTCCTGTTTTCTTACGATACCATCGTAAGGTTTCTCTATAAACTCCCTATGACTGTCCTAAACAAAGAGAAGGCGATCATCCACATGATCAGAGCCACTAGGATATCTAGGATCTTCCAGGCAAGAGGGTTCTTGAATAACGGGGATAAGATCTTACCTCCAAGACTCAATGAGAAGAACCAGAGAAAAGATGCCGTGATAGCTCCCAAACCAAAATAGAGACTTTCACTCCTTTCATACTGACTACTGATACTACCGATCAGGAGCATAGTATCAAGATAGACATGCGGATTCAGTAGAGAGACTGCTAAGGTGAATAATATCGCTGCCTTCAGATCTTCTGGGCCATGTTGTTCCTCATCCATTGCCTCTTCTGTGAAGCTTGCCCTGAAGCTTCTGATCCCATACCAGGTAAGAAATACCGCTCCACCAAGAGAGGCTATCAGGGTAAGGGGCTCATTCGATGCGAAGAAAGCCCCTACCCCCAGCACACCTGCTGCTATAAGGATCGCATCGATGATGCTACAGATAAGAGGTATGATGAAGTAGAACCTCTTTCTCACTCCCTGTGATAAGACAAAGGCATTCTGTGCCCCGATTGCCATGATCAAGGAACCCCCCAAAGCTAATCCCT
>CAZLZY010000229.1:0-4304 GCA_964564075.1 uncultured Spirochaetales bacterium | reverse complement strand
AATATCTAGAGCTTCTCAGCTCACAATCCCGTTCATAGTTTCCCACAAACGTGCTCGATTGTTATATCAAATTACCTGCTTATGTGTCAAGCACTGTTTTCATAATTGTGAAGTTATTTCACATCTTGAACTTCTTATAATAAGCCGTTCAAGTTACTAAAACGTTGTCGGTAGCAGGCTTCACCTAACATATAGAAAACAGGTAATACGGTCAACCCATTTTAAAAATAATTCTAATTTCTTTATTAACTTTAACTGTTTCTCTCAACACTAAGGAGTATTCATGATATAAATTACAGGAATAATGGTAAGGAGTTAATATGAATCTTGTATTTTTAGGCCCTCCAGGGGCAGGCAAAGGAACAATAGCTCAGCAGTCAAAGGATCTCTACAATATTCCTCATATCTCTACAGGAGATCTATTTCGAGCTGCGATCAACAACGAGACAACGCTAGGAAAGAAAGTCAAAGCTATCTTGGCTACAGGCAATCTCGTCCCTGATGAAGTGACCATCGAGATGGTAAAAGAAAGACTCTCAGAAGATGATGCTAAGAATGGTTTTATCCTTGATGGATTTCCAAGGACCATCCCACAAGCAGAAGCGCTTGCTAAGATCGTAGAACTTGATTATGTAGTTAACTTCACTATCTCTAAGGAACAGGTGATCAAAAGATTATCTGGTAGAAGGATCGCTAAACATTCGGGGAAGGTATATCATCTGATTTGGAACCCTCCAAAGATAGAAGGGATCTGTGATGATAGTGGTGAACCACTTATTCAGAGAGAAGACGATAAAGAGGATGCAATCCTGAACAGACTAGATGTCTATGACGTTCAGACAGCTCCTCTAATAGAATATTATGAGAACCTTGGTAAACTCAAGAATATCGACGCAAGTAAAGCAGTTGATGTTGTAGCAAATGAGCTAAAGAAGGTTCTTGCCTAATATATAGATATCCTGATACAGGACCCGAAAGTGTCCTGTATCTTTTAAAACTAGTCAAATTAGTCAAAGGGATTCATCAACCTTCTTTCAGACTAGCTTTACCCTTTCAATGAGACCTTCTATATTTGATTGATAATCCTGTGAAGATTAAACCCTATATTTTAACTATAATAAAAAATCTCAAAATCATATAAACCTATATTGGTTAAAGATTCACCTTCGGATCCTGAAGATTCCGTATCATCTCATACCCACTCATCAATGAAGAATGAATACCTTCTTTGGTAGCCGTAGACGAGCGCATAGTGAACATCCTCTCAAGGAACATACCAGCAGCTCCGGATGATACAGCGAATGCTCCATTATGAGCTAAACACACCTTATAGATATTTTGGTTCTTATAACTCCAATTATGTTGGATCTCTTCAGAGAAGATATTCAAGACCTCTTCTCCATAGTGATCTAATCCACCCACTACAACGAGAGAAAGGTTTAAAACATTTGACAGAAAAGCGACATGGGATGCCAGCTCATGGATTGTATTCTTAATGGCATTCGGGAATTTTTCCGGTGCCGCCATGATCTCATCACTTATAGAGAACTGGTTGGTGTTCCCATCTTTCCATAGTATACTTTTGAATTCACCTGCTGAGTATTCATACCCATGAAGCAATTCTCCATTCAGGACAAGTCCAAAACCTACTGCGAAACTGATACGAGAAGACGCTTTACTCCTAGAATGGAGACGATCCTCAGCAAGGACATAAATAAAGTTTTCAGACCTGTTTCGGTTACTACTTACCATCTCATCCCAGCAGCAGCAGTTTGCATCATTATCAATAAGTACCGGAACTTGATACCGTTCACGGACCTTCTCAATGAAGGGATAGGGTGTCTTAATATCAAGAGGTATAGATTTCCTGATTACACCAGCCTCAGGATCTACCAGCCCTGAAAAACCGATCCCGATCCCAATAAGAGGGAGTTTGCATTTTTCGATCTCCTGAGACAATTCTTCCATAGCTTTGAAGAAAAGCTCATCAAGGGGTTCTTTACTCTGTTCAAATACGATCTTCTTGGTGAAAATGATTTCTCTTTGAATATTTACAGCTGTTGCCATAATCCGGTCAGTTGTAATCTCTAAACCAAGAATAAGCCCCAGTCTGTCATTGATCGCAAGACCAACTGGTTTACGTCCACCCTTCGTACTTGATTCACCCTCTTCAAGAGTTATAATGAGGTTCTTCTTAATTAATCGATTCACAATATTAGTTATTGTTGATTTATCAAGTTCAAGCTGTCTTGACACTTCAATCCTACTGATGCCACGATTCAGCCATATAAGTCTGAGAACTCGTGTAAGATTCATTGTATTTAAATTTGCCATGTATTTATTCCTACTATTTATTCCTACTATTTAATCTGGTTGACTTAAGAAATTACCACGGCAATAATATGATGTCAATAATTCTATTTTAAAGGAATATGAATCCTATTCTTGTAGCCAGAACTCAATCTGTTCTATCTTCCCCTCTCTTCTCATTATACTCAACGTCTCTGATATAGGTATAATATTAGAATGGAAGAGTTGCTCTTCCTCATCATAGTATCTGATAAGTACTCTCACACCATCATCATCTGCCACATGATATATTATAGGGACCTGACAGCAGGTAAATGCCATCATCCCAGATTGTAGCTGAAGATCTTTTTCTTTCTGATGGACATCAATGTACTGAAAGACCTTACTATCTTTCAGTAGTTCCTCACGGTCGAAGAAGACAGGATCCAATCTTAGAGAACCTTCTGTGAACGATAATCCCAGCTCTCCCATCCTTATCAACAACTCTTCCTTCACATGTCCTGTAAGACCTGGTTGTTTTGCTCCTCTACCCCATGGAGTATGTGAGTAGGGATCCATCGGGAATGCTCCATATTTTTTAGCATCTTTCTGAAAGCCCAGACCAGACCTGCAATCATAATAGGCCTTCTCTAACCTGCTGCATAGATCTTCAGATTGTCTTTCATTAAAAGCCCGTATGATATATTCCTGGACAGCAACAACAAGTTTAGAGACCATATGCCAATAAATACTTCCATTACCTTCAAAAGCAAACATCCTACCAGATCTACCAGTGAACCTCTCATGATCGAAAGTTTCTTCGAACAGGCTCATTATCCTCGGTCCTTCTGAATCAACCAGCGCTTTCAAGCTTTCATCTTTCCTGAGTGTTTCAAGAACCTTACGGACATCATTATAGTTCCCCAGCTCTCCATTGAAATGGATAACACCATTCACATCCTTTGAAATCAGTGAAGTATGTTCGCGTCTGAGCAACTCCTTCAAAAGAGTAGAACTCTCTATCTGTTCAGCAGGTAGAGAGTTAATTTCCAGAAAACCCTTCACATGGATTCGGGGATAGAGCATATAGGTATGCTGATCATCACGGAACAATTCACTAGACCGAATCTGTTCTAGTAACTCTAAGGCTTTGTTGCATGAGAGCATCCCTGAAGAGAGTACCGAGACCTGTCCCTCGAGCATCAACTGTAAATTGACAACTTCAACCCGATTACACTTCAGAGACATCACATTATAGGCATGATAGAGTTTATCAGTTCTCTCATTACCTTCTGCGGTAACAACAAGGTAGTGGCCCAAAAGTATGAGATAATCTAACAGAACCTTTATATCAACCTGTTCATGAGTGTTTTCTATTCCATTTTCATAACAGCCAAATCGATATTCGCTCCCGGCCTTACCCATACTAGTGATAAATTCATATCTTGACTGAGGTGTGAATCCAGCTGAAAGATGGGGCTGAAAGATTTCCAATACTTCAATGACCTGATGAAAGAATTCAGTGACTTGGATATGCAATGATGCATAATGGATGTCTTTCTCTACTAGATCCATGAGGAGACTCTTCATAAGTCTGACAGCACGTATCATATGGTAAAGAGTAACCATGGAGAGTCCTCTTCCGGCAAGGGCGTTATTTGCATCATTCCATTCAGGCCTTTGAGTATTTAACCAGATACCGCCATCAGGAATGAAGTTCGTGGTTTTCACTAACACGATCAAAAACAGTTTTTCGATCATCGTGGCGGTTACCACCTCCTCATTCCGGTAGGATAACATGGTTCCTACAGCTCCACGGTGCTGACAAGCATTCTCGATCCTCTTATTGAGTTCTTCATCAAATTCAATGGTATCAAAAGGATCTTCCATGATTGCCTCAAAAGGCTTGATTCTATAAGGTACATTGACATATGAGAACTTTTTGTCAGTCAACATATTCAGTAGTACTTCTGGTGATATATCTTGTGCCTCTTCTATGAGTTTTAACAGATAAA
>CAZLZY010000228.1:0-4305 GCA_964564075.1 uncultured Spirochaetales bacterium | reverse complement strand
TCGTTCCTGATCAAGGAGCTTGAACTGCCTACAGTCAGCGATACGATCTCGCAGTAGGATAAGCTCGTTCATAGAATCTCTAGCAGCCTCTTCACCACGTAAGATGAACTCATCATAGGAGGAGAACATCGCTACATTCAATCCTGTGAGATCAGGTTCGATCAGGATATCGGCAAGCTTAGCATTCTCCTCTTCATTGTGATCGATAACGATCTGTACGTATTGAGAGAAGATATCAAGTGAAGACTTAAGATCCTTATATTCAGTTATCTTTTCAGGGTTCACATCTACTGCAATGACAATATCCGCACCAAGCTCTAAGGCTACATCTACCGGTAGATTATTCGTCGTCCCTCCATCGATGAAGTATCTTCCATCGATCTCATAAGGGGTGAAGAGCGATGGTATTGACATGGTTGCTCGTAGAGCATCTCCGATATACCCGGAATCAAAGATTACCTCTTCCCCTGAGAGAAGGTCGACTCCGACGGTTCTAAAAGGCTTGAAGAATTGATCAAAATCATCAATATGAGAGACATTACTGAGTAACCTTGAAAGAAGTGAAATGATCTTCTGGTCAGATAGGACCCCTAGTGAAGAGCCAAAGCCTTTCTCATCAAAAGAGAATGAGAGAATATTCTGTTCCTCATCTATCACTGGGCCATAGTAGTAATCATATGGGCTAGTAGGTGCAACGAACATACTGAGCCAATCCGTCTCATGTACGATAGCTCTGATCTCTCGAGGAGTATATCCAATCGCATAAAGACCTCCTACGAGACCTCCCATACTAGTGCCAACTACCATATCAATTGGGATACCGAGCTCTTCAAGGACTTCAAGTACCCCGATATGAGCCATCCCCAAAGCTCCTCCTCCAGAGAGGACAAGAGCTACTTTTGGTCCGATCTCAGAGGAATCAGGTTTTGGGTCAGCTATGATCATACTAAGAGGAAGGAGAAATATGAGTATAAGGGATAGAGAGATAGCTCTCTTCATATCAACCTCCACGAATTTCTATTCACCAAGGACCGAGCCGATGAGAGAAGGGTTTCCATTCATAAATGCTTTCCAGTCAAGTTCTTTCTTTGATTGGAGTTGAAGTCGTTCTACACTAACTATCCCTTTGCCTGTAGTTATGAGGATACCCTGTTTTGCCACCGTTCCTAGGACAGTCCCCACTTGGGTATCAGATGCTATACTGATCTCAGAGATCTCTTCAGTGATCTCTCTGGCATAGGTAAGCATCAGGACTTTTCCCTGAAACCTAGTGAAGGCTTTCGGCCAAGGATAGTATCCCCGAACCATACCTGAAATCTGTGTTGCTGAACTGTTCCAGTCGATCTCAGCATCACTCTTCTGCATGAACGAACAGTAGCTTGCATGAGTATCATCCTGCTTCAGAGGTATAGCAGTGTCACGTTCGATGGTCCTTATCACGTCGCAGAGAAGTTTTGGACTCTTCACCGAAACATCGGTACTTAAGGACTCTGTGGTCTCTGATCCATCTAGGGGGAAGGAGATCGTGTCTAGGATATCTCCCTCATCCATCTTCAGCGATATCTTCTGCACGGTGATACCGGTCACGGGATCACCTGCGAGGATAGCAGCTGGGATGGGAGTCGCACCACGATGGAGTGGAAGTAATGAGGGATGCACATTGACCCCACCTTCAGGAAAGAGAGCCAAGAACTTAGGGCCGAATATCTTTCCAAAGGCAAATGAGATCAAGATATCAGGTTCAAGAGCTGCGATGGCAGTTCTTGCTTCACCGTAGAGGTGATCATACTGAAAGACCGGGAGACCAAGTTCAAGAGCTTTACTCTTCACTTCTGTGGGAAGGAGCTTTTTACTCCGACCCTTTCTTCTATCAGGATTTGTCAGGACCCCAACAACCTCGAACTCCTCTGCAAGAGCTTCAAGAGTAGGAACTGCAATATCAGGACTTCCGGCAAACACTATTCTCATACGCTCTTTCTTCGCCTCTTATTCTTCTGTTTCTTCTCATAGAGCTTCATCACATGCTCACGTATATCTTCAGGGAGTCTATCAACGAACAGGATACCATTCAGATGATCATTCTCATGCTGGATCACACGGGCAAGCATACCTTGAGCCTTCAAGATGAAGGCCTTCCCATCAAGATCCTGAGCTTGGATCGTCACACCTGAAGGTCGTACGACCTCAGAGAAGATTCCAGGAACACTCAAGCATCCCTCTTCATAAGCTACTATCTCTTGTGAGGTCTCTATTATCTCGGGATTCACGAACACTCTCGCTTCATCATCTGGAGGGTGTACAACAAATATTCTCTTTGGTACTGCGATCTGAGGAGCAGCTAGACCTATTCCATTATCCATCTCCATAGATTCGAACATGGCATCAACTAGGATACGTAATTCAGAGCTAAAGGATTTAACAGGTTTTGCTTTCTCTCGCAGTACTTCTTCACCAATCGTTACTATTTCTAACATGTGTGTATGATACATAAAATGGTTGGTAATGGTCAATGAATTTCAGAGTAAGTTAACAGGATCGAAGTCAATCTCTAGGTATACTCTTCCTTCTGGTTTATAGACAGAAGAGAGGTACCCCACTGTCTTGTGAAGCCGTTTGAAATTAGAAGATCGTACAAGCACCTGAAAACGATAGTTATTCGAGATCTTTGCGATCGGGGCTTCTGCAGGTCCTAGGATATCGACATCAGTATATTTAAGCTCTTCGATGAGACCAGACATGATATCTGCAGCGATCTCAGCCGCCTTTTGTACCTGGTTCACATTGCGAGCCCGAAAGACTAGACGACAGATCCTTGTGACAGGGGGGAACTCTAGCTGGGAACGCATCTGTAGTTCCTGCTCGTAGAAAGCTTCAAGCTCACCAGATGCTGCTGCTTGTATCGCAGCATTCTCAGGTTGATAGGTCTGAATGATCACTTTACCGTTATCACTGAATCTACCCGATCTTCCAGCTACCTGTAGCAACAGAGAGAAGGTCCTCTCCTGTGCTCGGAAGTCCGGAAGATGTAATCCACTATCAGCCAAGACGATCCCTACCAACTCCACATTGGGGAAATTGAGGCCCTTTGCAACCATCTGGGTACCTAAGAGAATATCGAGTTCGCCTGTCGAGAATCTATCTAAGACCTCTTTGAGTTTTTTCTTATCCTTGGTGACATCAGCATCCAATCGACCGATCTTAGCTTGAGGGAATGTTTGTCGAACGGTATCTTCGACGAGTTCTGTACCGAATCCCGAGTAGCCTACATCCACTGACCCACAAGTGGGACAGGAGGTGATCGGACGTTCTGAATAGCCGCAGTAGTGACAGACCATGCGGTGTTTCTGTTTATGATAGGTCAGGGGTACCGAGCAGTCTCTACAATGCATCTCATAGCCACAGGTCCTACAGTGAAAGAAATAGGAGAAACCCCTTCTGTTCAAGAAGAGGATAGCCTGTTTCCCTTTCGAGAGGACCTCTTGTATTCCCTTGATCAGGCTCTTTGAGAGAATATTAGGATTACCACTGATATTCACCACTTCGATCTGTGGCATCGAACCACCGGAGACACGATGAGGTAGATCAAGCCGTTTGATCCGACCTGTCCCCATCAGACGCCATGCCTCTAACGAGGGGGTTGCACTTCCCATCACCACGACTGCCCCATGAAGAGCAGCACGCTTCATAGCGATCTGTCTTGCATGATACCGTGGGGTGGAACCCGATTTATAACTATTCTCATGCTCTTCATCAAGGATGATCATCCCGATCTTCTTGGCCGGGGCAAAGACCGCGCTCCTTGCACCAATGATCAGATGGACCTCATCGTTTCTGATACGTCTCCACTCTTTGAGTCTCTGAGAGGGAGTCAGGGATGAGTGCAGGATCGCAACATCATCGGGGAATCGTTTATTCACCATTGCAGCAAGCTGATGTGTCAAAGAGATCTCAGGGACTAGATAGATGATACTCTTACCCTCTTCTATCATCTTCTCTGCTGTCTGTAAGAAGACCTCGGTCTTACCAGAGCCGGTGACACCGAAGAGATAGTAGAGATCATTCTCCTGAGCTAGGATACTAGCTATCGCTGCCTTCTGGTGATCAGAAAGAATGAGACCAGAACTTGAGGGAGTATCCTCTATCCCAAGAGAGGGAACCGCTATCTCTCTTCTTCCGCCAGGGATCATCACAGAGAGAGCTTCTCCCTGTGAACAGAGATATAAGGAGGATATCCAGGCAGCAAGAGCGATCTCCTCCTGACCGAAGAGAGGTATTTTATCTATGACACGTTTTATCTTCTTGACT
>CAZLZY010000227.1:0-4312 GCA_964564075.1 uncultured Spirochaetales bacterium | reverse complement strand
TGATTCGTTTTTCATTGTACCAGTATATATAATCATCAAGTTGAGCACAGAAATCTTCGATAGAGACTCAGGAAGGATATACTCATATCTCAGCTGAACACTTACAACCAGTAGCTAAACAAATTGATCTTTTATATAGAGACTCTGAGAATATTATTGAGTTTAAGGATATTATTAATAAATAAGGCGCTGCCGGTTATCAGGGGGGGGAGAAGGAGACATATCCAGTTTATACTAAGACTAGAAATTGGACAGTATCTTAAATAAATTTCCTATTAAGATATATGGTTTTCAAGAAGCATAATGCTGCTACCCCGCCGTTCGGCTTTATGCATCGGCGGTATTAGCTTTGTTATATGATTTATTGTTTTTTTCCTTCGAATTTTTCATTTTTCTAACCAGCGGAATAATAAAAACAATACAGGCAATTAAAAAAAGGACACTCCCAATGAACGTCAGAGTATCTCGGTTTATTAAACTTGATGCAGTGTAAAATAAGGCACATAAAACAAAAACTATCCAACCCATAAACTGTAGCTTGCTCTCTTGTTCTTTTTCGCTTTCTTTCATTCTATTGGTTGTTATCTCCGCTTTTCATTAAAATCTGATACCATATTATATTAAAATAATTAATTAAAATACCCAATTAGGCTTAGAACTTTTAGAATTCAATATAACATATTACTAGCTTTCTCTATAACAATGAAACTTTGATTAATGGAAAACTATATATCTACTACATAAGAGGTTGCTACAGGGAGTTCCTTTTTGATTTTTTCTTGCTATGTAACAAGTTAATTAGCATAGTGATATTGAAACATCTAATAGACGATATGAATCCTTTCAGGAGGATTCATTCGTTGCGGCGTAAGTCCACCTTAATAATTCTGACTTTTGGTCTTGCTTAAGAGGCTCAGCATAGCTTGAGCCTAGAAAAACATCATTGTTCATATACTTCATAGAGAGATTACTATTTGTTGACTGAGATATTGAAAGAACGAGACAAATCAATGATGAAATTATTTCTCAATCAAGACAGGATTTTAATATTCTGTATATAATCGCTGTTAATCAGGTTTTCTCTGCCCTTTGATTCAACTCTAATCCAGTTATCTATAACCGCGATTACCTTGACTTTGTTATAGGAAGAACCGAGAGTTCCTGTAGATATGGTACAGGTTTTCCCTATGCAGCTTTTTATAAGTTCGTTTGACACTTTTCTTATCCCTCTTTTTTTTCTAATTTTTCCGGTAATATAGATATTTCGTTGTTGTGCCGGAATTATTATTACAAGTACTAAAAATATTGGTAGATATATAGCAATCCAACTGGATGAATCCAAAATGTTACCTCCCCGGAGTTCATTGCATTCTAAAAAAATCTAACTCTTCATGAAAATTGAAATTCTTACAAATTACAACCTGGTGAATAAATACTAATTTCGCATAAATTAGCAATCCCAAATCAATTATTCATAGAGTCTTTCTAGTATCCTATAATTGATTCTATTTTCATATTTTGGAAAGTATAGCATATGATATGCCAGATAATAACATTCCTTACTCGAGTAATAGAAAATTATACTTAACCATATTATGTACCTAATCTAATTCCCACTCATCACACCATAGTGAGAACTGATCAGATAATTCCTGATCCTCTTCGTAATGTTGTAAGGATTAGGCGGTCTCCACTCTCCTTTCTTTAACATTAGCTCCATATAGAATTTCTTGATCTTCCCTTTGCAGTGAGGAAAAGGTACAAAGAATTTTCTCATGTCCCCAGACATGATAGTCCACACTTCGATTGTATGGTATAATTTATGCAAGAGATTCCACATATAGGACGATATACAACATGCCACTCATCCTTACTACAAGAAATCAGCTCAGCCCACGATACAAGAATAAGATACAGCTTCCCGAACTAGCTGAACAGGCTGAAGCCTTTTACACCAGGACTCTCTCCAGGTCTCGCAAAAGGGAGCCTCTAACCTTACCTCTGGTGGTCTCTCCGAGATATGGACTTTTAGAAGCTAGGAAGACCATCACCTCGTTTCTAGAAGACCATGAAAGGACCGTCTTTCTCATCCTTGAAGAAAGGCACCCTATTCTTAATGTGAAGCTGAAGAAACAGATCATATCGTTTCTAGAACCGAACCAAATGAGCGTATCAGAGATCATGAGTGACTATCACTACAATGGTGATATGAGATTCTCAATCAGGGAGGATCTGGATTCTAAACAACAGAGAGCACTCTCTGAAGCAGTGAAAAGAAGAGAAGAGAGTTTCTCTGAGATGCTTTTCCGGCTTATCAGGGAGAAGCATCTGGAGCCGGTCAAGGTCTACAAGAAGGCCAATATTGATCGGAAGCTCTTCTCGAAGATCAAGAACCGTTCCTCCTACCAACCAAGCAGACAAACAGCGATAGCCCTCGGGATAGCATTGAAGCTTAATTACGACCAGATGCTTGACCTACTAGGGAAAGCCGGGTTCACCCTCTCTCACAGCAGCACCTTCGATTTGATCATTGAATTCTTCATCACCAGAGAAAATTGGGATATCTTCGAGATAAACGAAGCACTATTCACCTTTGACCAGCAGCTCCTCGGAATCTGATGTCTCCTCATAGGCGACCACCACTCCTCCCATTTCTTATATGATCTCTAGTATACAGATACTACGGAGGTACCATATGTCAGGAGAAACCACAGATCTTATCTTCATTCTTGATCGAAGCGGTTCAATGAGCGGCCTGGAGGATGACACCATCGGTGGATACAATTCGCTTCTGGATAAGCAGAGACAGCAGGAGGGAGATGTTCATGTGACGACTGTCCTGTTCGATAATCGCTATAAGATGCTCCATGAGCGAATCGATATCAGGGAGTTGGAGCATATCTCAAGGAAGGACTACTATGTACGAGGATCTACAGCCCTGCTGGATGCCGTAGGAAAGACGATCAACCATATCAAGGGGATTCAGAAAGATAAGAACAAAACCCTGGTAGTCATCATCACCGATGGTATGGAGAACGCAAGCATTGAATACACCTACCGCCAAATCAAAGAGCTGATAGAGTTGCAGAAAACAACCTGTGGTTGGGAATTCATCTTCCTCGGGGCTAATATCGATGCCGTACAAGAGGGGAAGCGGTTCGGTATCAATGAAGACCGGAGTGCCACCTACCGTTCCGATGCTAAGGGGACAGCGCTGAACTTCGATACCGTCTCGGAAGCCACATCTGAACTAAGAATGAGGGGAAGGATCAACAGCAAGTGGAAGGACCTGATTGAGAAGGACTTGTCAGATCGTAAAGTTTAATCAAAATTATGTAGAGATGATAATAAGTATATATTCAAACTAAGAATATATGCACAAAGGGTTGTAACAGAACGTTACAACCCTTTATTAACCACTACATAAAACTGATAGCATATGAATCTTATGTAGTAAATCACTATCATCTATGTATTATAGATCACTGGAGTCTGGTGATCCCATTTCTCCCATAATTCTTCACCTACCAATAGTTCTGCCATGAAATGGCTTACATTGATCCTACTGGTTTTTCCAGCATCAAATAGAGGGCTTCGTATTGGGGAGCTATGAACTGTGTAAGGACTCTCCTCTTCTGCATCAATGAGAGAATCTGGTCTCACTGAGACCCAAGATATCTTCTCATTATCATTTCCAATCTCTTTTATCAGATATGTTGCAGCTTTCATATTATCACGATGTGGTGGCAGTAATAGCTTCAACAAAGAAAGAATGATCTTTTCTCCAATAGAATTAACCTCACCACTAAACGTATTAGTAAAACCTGTGGTACTCATGAGAACAAGCTTCACCTTTTCCTGTGCATTCTTTTGGATAACTTCACATATGGCTTTTATTGAATCGGAAACAAGATTTCTAGGATTACCAAACATCCCTTTAAACGAGATATTATGCCCAAGACAGGAAACAACAGCATCACAATCCTGTACAATACTACCAATCTCTAATTCTGAGAATTCTGTAATATTACCGGTAATGATCTCAAGAAGAGGATGCTTCTCAAGTTCTTTCGGGATCTTCGCACTATTTCTTATCACAACTCTTGTAGAGATGTTTCTTTTAATCAATTGATTAACGACCAATCTGCCCGTAGCTCCGGTACCACCTAAAACTAATACTCTCATCTAAGACCTCCCCCATTTTTATATGAGCACCACCTGAATTGAAACCTGTGACTAGAAGATATCTAGCTCAAGACAATTCCCCTAGTGCTGTAGGTGTATTCATTATAACATGGCAATATAAGAGTCT
>CAZLZY010000226.1:0-4313 GCA_964564075.1 uncultured Spirochaetales bacterium | reverse complement strand
GTTGAAAGCCCAGATGGATCATAAAGGTTTCTCCTTTATCGAGATACTTTCCCCTTGCCCGATCAACTGGAAGATGGATCCGATCTCAGCAAGGAAATGGATGACGAACACCTTAGAGAAAGTCTATCCCCTACGATCCTTTAGAGATGCTATTGATCATACGCCATCAGTTCCGATTCATGACAGACTTCCGCTATTAGAGGGTAAGGCTCTTGTTGCCTATCTTCAGGGGAAATCAAGTCTACCTAACCGTACGGATCAGATGGAGTTACCCGGTAAACAACGAGTGAAAATAGCAGGTTTTGGTGGACAGGGAGTCCTTTCCGCTGGTATTTTATTAGCCAAGTGTGGGATCTCTGAAGGTTTGGAAGCAACTTGGCTTCCCTCTTATGGACCGGAAATGCGAGGTGGACATGCGAATGCATCAGTGATCCTATCAAAAGAGATCATTGGATCTCCCGTAGTAGATGCACCCAATGTACTTCTCGCTATGAACGGACCATCTTTGGGGACCTTTGAACAAGAGGTAACTGCCGGTGGGTGGATATTCGTCAATTCTTCGATCGTATCTCAAGTGGTTGATCGTAAAGATGTGAACGTATTTAGCATACCTGCGACAGATATTGCAAAAGGGGAAAAACTGCTAGCAGCGGCTAATGTGGTCCTTCTCACTGCCTATCTGTATAAGACCGGTGTCATATCGGTAGAGACCTTGAGGCAGATCATCCCGATCAGTGTGAAGAAGAAAGAGTTCACTGATGTGAACCTCAGATTGATAGAGAAGACTGTCGCCTACTGTAAAGAGAATGACCATACTTCTGCGGAGGAGTGATGCAACAAGAACCCTTGACCCTAGTGATTAATCCAGGGTCTACGACCACGAAGATCGCGATATATCAGGGGCTGAAAGAGAAGATCCTCCAGACTGTCGAGCATGAAAGAGAAGTACTTCAGACCTACCCCAGTGTATACCAACAGTTGGATCATCGATTCTCGATCATCAGAGATCTGATAGCTGATGAGGGCTATGAGTTCTCAGATTTCTCTATCGTCATGGGGCGTGGAGGACTTCTTCACCCCTTGACTGGCGGTGTGTATAAGATAACTGATGACATGTTAGGAGATCTCGAATCAGCTCGATATGGTGAGCACCCCTGTAATCTGGGAGCTCCATTGGCCATGAAAGCGGTAGAACTCGGTGCTGGTAGGGCCTTTATCGCAGATCCGGTCGTCGTAGATGAATTGATCCCTGAAGCTCGTATCTCAGGTCTTCCTGAATTACCACGAAAGAGTATCTTCCATGCCCTCAATCAGAAGATCGCTGCAAGAGAGGTCTGTAAGGAGATTGGCAAACCCTATGATGAAGCACGACTGATCGTTGCTCATCTTGGTGGAGGTATCTCTATAGGAGTACACTATCGAGGCCGTGTCATTGATGTGAACAATGCTCTTGATGGTGATGGACCTTTCTCACCTGAACGATCTGGCACTCTCCCCTCAGGGGATCTTGTCAGATTGGCATTATCGGGGGAGTATACCCCGAGAGAGTTGCAGAAGCGTATATGTGGGAATGGGGGTATTGCTGCCTACCTTGGTACGAGTGATGTGAGAAATATCATAGAGAAAGCCCTCATCGGTGATGAAGATTCAGCCTTCTATCTGCGAGCGATGCTCTATCAGGTCTCAAAGGAGATAGGAGCTCTGTCTACGGTACTTCACGGTGATATAGATGCCATCATCCTGACTGGAGGCATGACACAAAGTGACCTCATTGTACAACAGATCAAGAATAAAGTATCCTATTTAGCACCCATCCATGTCGTTCCCGGAGAGCGGGAGATGCTCTCTTTAGCAGAGAATGCCATGGCAGTTCATCAGGGTACCCGTGAGGTGAATTCGTATGAATGCGTTTGATTCTTTTATTGATCTGTCAAGATTAGCAGATACTGATTATACCATAGCCGTCGCAGGTGCGGGGCACACAGCGACTCTACGATCTCTCCAACAGGTATCTGCTGTCAGTAGTATCAAACCTCTATTGTTTGGAGATGAACAAAAGATCCGTGCTATCGCTAAACAGATATACTTCTCTTTACATTCAATAACGATCATTGATGTGAAAGATCATCAGCACGCTTGTGATATGGCTGTCGCCGCGGTTACTTCCGGTGAAGCTCAGATTCTCATGAAGGGGATGGTTCATACCTCAGAGTTCGCACATGCTGTGCTTAACAAAGAGGCCGGTCTGAAGACTCCGGGTAAGCTCGTGAGTCATCTAGGGCTCTTCGATGTCCCCTACCTTCAGAAGCCATTGTTCATCACAGATGCAGCAGTGAACATAGCACCAGATTATGATAAGAAATGTATCATTATCGAGAATGCTCTGACAGTCTTACGAAGATTGGGGATCGAACGGCCGAAAGTAGCTGTGATCGCTCCAGTAGAAGAGGTGAATCCAAAGATCCCCTCCACTGTCGATGCTGCGGCGATCGTTGCGATGAGTAGAACCTCTGATCTCTTCGGAGATGCGATCATAGAGGGGCCCATGGCGATCGATATTGCTCTATCTGCGGAAGCAGGTAGAATAAAAGGATTAGATTCCCAAGTTTCTGGGGATGTCGACCTGTTGGTCTGCCCAAATCTTGATACAGCAAATGCTGTACTGAAACTCTTGAGCTTCACCCCTGGCAGTAGATCTGCTGGTATCATGGTAGGTTTGAAAGCTCCCATCGTGCTCACTTCCAGATCAGATCTGGAGCAGACTCGTTTCAACTCTGTTTGTATGGCAATTCGTGCATCATATAGTTGAATGGCATGCTGATTATGAGTACTCTATAGAAAAGGAGAGATAGTCAAATGGCACGAAAAAGAACTCCATGGTTCTCTCGATTCATCACTCTTCTCACTATCATAGTACTAGTGTTCTGTTTCATTTATTTCTTCATGCCAGATCTTTCTGAAGAACTCTTCACGATCAGTTGGAATACGACAAACTATACATTGAGTAGGGCACAGCAAGAAGAGCGTATTAAGGAGTTGCTCTATAATATCAAGAGTAGTTATGAGAAATCAGGTGCTACTGCTGATGAGATCGATAATGTACTCAACCAAATCAAGAAAGATGATCTCATCAATGCTTCGAATGAGGCTATCAAGTCAGGGGCTAATGCTATTGATACATTTGTAGATTCTCTGGAAGATACCATAGACTTTGGTGACCTCGATACCAATATCCTGAAGAACCAGCTAGACAGTCTCATGGGTGATGTGGATTTCTCAGATGTGATGAGTATTCTTAAAGAATATGTTCAGGGCGGCTTCGGTGATCTAGAACTCGTAGTGAAAGATCTGGTCAAGTGATCTAGATGATTATCACCTTTCTCGGAACGGGTACCTCCCACGGCATCCCTGTGATCAGTTGTACCTGTGATGTTTGTAGATCTAAAAACCCAAAGAATAAACGAACTCGATCCTCTTTGATGATAGACCATCAGGGGAAGACCTATATCATCGATACAGGTCAGGACTTTCGTGCACAGGCACTGAATGCTGATCTGCAGAACCTTGATGCGGTATTCTATACTCATGACCATGCAGACCATCTTCTAGGTATTGATGATCTGAGAGTCTTCACGTTCTATGATCCTATGCCAGTATATGGTTCTCCTAAGATCTTAGAGCAGATACGAGAACGTTTCTCTTATATGTTTAACTCCGATATGCCAGGTGGTGGGGTAGCCTCTCTAGATTTACGGATAATACCTGTAGAGGGGGTGTCTCTTGAGGGTCTATTGATCCGACCTATTCCGATCTATCATGGCAAGAAGCTCATCAATGGATATCGTTTCGGGAATACTGCATATCTTACTGATTGTAGCGGTATACCAGAGGAGAGTCTTTCTCTCTTAGAAGGCCTCGATACACTGATCATTGGTGCACTACGGTATACAAGGCATCCTACACACTACTCTGTAGATGAAGCCGTGGCTGCAATAAAAAAAATCGCTCCAAAGCGAGCATATTTGACTCATATGTGTCATAATCTAGAACATGATCGATTACTGGCAGAACTACCTGAATCGATCGAACCTGCGTGTGACGGATTGAGGATCAGGTGCTCCTAGGAGGGATGATGGAACCAGATAGTAGACTCATGATCTTAGATGGATATGGATTGATATATCGATCCTATTTCGCATTCATCAATAGACCTATGACAGATAAAGACGGTAATAATATTTCAGCAGTATTTGGTTTCTTCAGGATGTTCTATTCGATCATCTCTAAAGAGAGACCTTCTCATCTCGTAGTCA
>CAZLZY010000225.1:0-4315 GCA_964564075.1 uncultured Spirochaetales bacterium | reverse complement strand
CTAATGCTCTTATTCATAGAGATTTTTTTGTTTCAGCTCCAGTAAGGATTTTCATCTTCTCTGATAGAATAGAGATTATAAGCCCTGGACATCTGCCAAATAATCTTACAATCGAAAACATCAAATCCGGTAATACAAACTCAAGAAATCCCATATTAGCATCATTTGCAAATGAACTCTTACTCTATAGAGGAATAGGTTCAGGAATATTGAGAGCCTTACAAAATTATCACGATATAGATTTTATCGATGATAGGGATGGGAACTCATTTACTTGTATAATTAGAAGATCTGATCAAGATAATGATTAAAAAACAAGATTCTAATTAAAGGATTTCCTAGGTTTTCTTTAGGAAGATTTATATATTTATAACTCACGACATTTGCTTGATGGAATAAATCTCTCAGACCATTAGAACGGGTGAGCTTTTTTAATGCTCCCTCAGGTAGAGATTTTTCCTAAAATAGGATCAGTGTGGTAATAGAGAGATCCAGATATTTTTTCGCAAAAGGCATAAAGATTTTCATATTTGTCAACTAACAAGAATCTCTCTATATTTAAAGTCAATCAGAGGTTATATATGACGACAAAGATAGATATCAAAACTTACATAAAGCAATAGGAAAAAAGAACTCAAGAAATAGCTTCTTCAAAAGAGAGATCTAGAGAGTATTTAGTTGCTGCAGGTATCTGTACGCCAAAAGGTAACTTAAAAAAGAACTATTCCTAAATGTATAGTAAAAAATACCATACGTTATTGGGTTTCATGGGTGTGAAAACATTGTCGCTCATGAAATCATACATGCAACAAGCACTATGAATTCTAGTAAGAATGATTATGATTGGCTTGGACTAGGAATGTACTTCTGGGAAAATAATTATGATAGAACGCTTGAATGGGCGGGGAAAATCTAAACAGAAGAATCCTCTCCCCCTTACGCTTAAAAGCGTCGTCCTACATAAACGGTATCGTGAGATGCCTCATCTTGATGATCAAGGAAACCTGGGAGTGCTTTACCTATAACGAAGGTGAATGTATCTATCCTACTCACAGGCTGGTTCTCAGCATGTATCAAAAAGTCCCGTTGCCCACTACACGCTTTTTTGATAGTATCTAGCTATGGCACACTCCCTATTCTCTGAAGTACCAGAAAGATTCTTCAATCCCCTCGCATCTAAACATCGAGAGCATTATAGCCAGCTTCTGCTTCGCTATTATGCCCTTTTTGAGACCTACAGTACCGGTGTGGAACGAGAACTCGTCCTATCCTCCTTCGAAGAGTATTTTGAAGAGGATACTGAGAGGACTGAGCAGCTCCTCAGCGAGATCGAAGAACCCGAAGAGCTCTCTTCTCGCAGTGCGAGAGAACTTGCTGCTCTGTTTCTCAGAAGGCTCCTTTCCTATGGCTGGATGAGTGAAGAGGTCCTTGCTGACTACACGAGGATGATCAATATAACCCTGTGGTCGAGACCCTTCTATCAAGCGATCATCGAGACCGTGAGAGGCCTACAAGTAGAGTATGAGAGCCATATAATAGGGATCTATTCCTCGTTATGTTCACCAGCTGCACAAGATCAGGGACACCATGCGGTGCTGAATGCCCATAATCATACCAGAGAGCTCATAGATTCTCTTAAGACGCTGTCTCAGAATATGAGAGTCCATATCGAGCGGATGTTCTCGCAAGATGCCGAGGTGAAGGATCTGCTGCATATCCATTATGACCTATATATGCAGGAGATCGTCGATAAGGCCTATACAAGATTAAAGACATCAGAGAACCTCTCTAAGTACCGGCCTCAAGTCATAAGAGCCGTCAATGAGTTCTTATCGGATGAGCAATGGATGGAACGCTCTACTGCGAGACTCGCAGTGATAAAAGCAATAGCTAAGGACAAGGCTACCTCCCTGTTAGTAGCAATGCTCCATGACATCAGAGATGAGCTGAGGAGTCTCGATCCCATTCTCGAAGAGATCGATGATAAGAATAGACAATACTCCCGTATCTCCACTGAGAGGATAAAGACCCATCTCTATGCAGATGCATCCCTACAGGGGAAGTTACAACAGATCATCAATCAGATCGGGGAAGATCACAAGCTCCATGAGCTTGTGATCCCTAAACTCGTCAATAGTAGCTCTATGACTACCGACTCCCTCTACACTCCCAGAAGGGCGCGCTCCCAGGAGCTTGAGATCCCTGCAGCCTCACCCCCTGAATTCGATCTAGAGCTTATGGAGAAAGAGTTACATCTCAAGATCCATAATCAGCTATCACCGAAGAAGATCCTCTCCTTCCTGTCAGATCACCGCCCCTCCGGTACTCTTACCGTAGCAGCTGCAGATATGATAGAGGATGAAGAGGATTTCATCAGGATCCTCTATGCTACTGCATATGCTGAGGGAAGGGGTGAACGGTTTCCCTACCGGGTCACCTGGGGCAATAAGATAGTGAAGAGAGGGAGATACTCCTTCAGAGAGCATACATTCACCTATACAGGAGAAGATACCCATGAATGATCATAGCTTAGATGCCCTCTATATGCTGAGTGAACCCGATCAGCAACTCTTTCAGAGATCCCTGCAGATATTATTAACTGAGACCTTCATCATCAGGGAGATCGAGAAGGATCGAGAAATCTATCGTTTTGTGCTGACCAATTATGTCATCTGTGAAGCCTATCTTGGGTTCATCGGCTGGAATCTCAGAAAGGATGAGCAGCTAGGGATCATCTGCTGTGAGGGCAGGAGTTCTAAGAGTATCTCACTAACCCTAGAAGATACCCTATCCCTGCTCATCTTTAGGCTTATATATGAAGATAAGAGACATGAGATCGCCCTTTCAGCAGGGCACACCGTCCTACAATATGAGTTTCATGAGAAGTATAGGACTCTGACTGAACGGATGATCAATAAGACGAAGATCAGAGAGATACTACAGAGACTCAAACGACTGAAACTCATCAGTTATACCGGAGATGAGATAGATCCAGATCTCTTGATCTGCTTATATCCCTCGATCGTCTTCCTCATAGATAGTGATACCATAGATGATATCACCTTGAGACTTGCTACCTTACTTGGGAACAAGACAGATTCGGAGGTCACTGATGTTGAAGCTTAAACGAGTAAGACTCGTGAACTGGCACTACTTCCATGATGAGATCATCGAACTCGATCAGACGACACTACTCGCCGGTGATAACGGTAGTGGCAAATCTACGATCATTGATGCGATCCAGTATGCTCTCATAGCAGATATTAGGAAGATCCGATTCAATGCCGCTGCTGCAGAGCTCAGGACCGAACGAACCCTCGAAGGGTACTGTCGCTGTAAGATCGGAGCTACTGGACTCGAGTATTACCGCGGAGATACGATCTCTTATGTGATCTTAGAGTTCGAGAACAGACATAATCACTTCCTTTCAGGAGTTCAGATCGAAGCTCGCTCGACAGGAGAGATCAAAGAGCAGTTCTTTATCCTAGAACAGGGTAGGATAGAAGATATCGCGACTCGTGATGCAAAGAAGATGTATTCGATGAGCGCCTTTCGTAGAGAGCTCTCTGGGAACGGCGGGAAGATCTGCAAGACGAAGAATGAATATAATAATAGACTTACCCAGCTACTTCATGTGCATAGAAGGAATACTAAGTTCAACCCCTATTTTGAAGCCTTGATCCGTTCTGTCTCCTTCAAACCTCTGCATTCAGTTGACCGTTTCGTCTGTGATTATATCCTAGAAGAGCGCCAGGTCGATATCAGCGCGATGAAAGAGAATCTGATCAACTATCAGGAGGCCGAATTCGAGGCGATCTCTATGGAGAAGAAGATCGCAGAACTCGAAGTCATCCAAGGACATCAAGAGCGTTCTGATGCACTCCTAGGACATCTCCTAAAGCAGGAATACCTCGAGATGAGGCTACCGGTCGAGATCCTGCAGCTCGAACTAGCAGAGAATCAGATCGATCAAGACTCCAAACACGAGGAACTTGAGTCTATCTCTCAAAGGATCGAACAGAGAAGTAGACAGAAACGCATCTATATGAATCGACTTGAGGAGACCCGGGATGCTCTAAGAAGTAATGATGAACATCGAATGTATGAACAACTGACCCGGGATGCCTTCGAAGTCTCAGATCGTCTGAAACATGATGAGCAGGATATCGAGAGGTTTACCATGTTGCAGGAGCAGGTCGAGCTATTACTCGATAGAGGCCTGACCCAAGAGTTGCCTACAGAGATCTCGACTCTTCAAGTAGAGACTCGGGATCTTCTCAAAGCACAAGTACTCGTAGAACAGGAACTCAAGAGT
>CAZLZY010000224.1:0-4323 GCA_964564075.1 uncultured Spirochaetales bacterium | reverse complement strand
CATCGATGAACGTAAAGAGCTGAAAGCAGAAGAGCGAGAGGTCTCAAAGGGTGTACTCCGGTATCCTGAAGCGACCCTTAACCTCATAAAGGCCCTCAAAGCAGAGGGAATCTCTGCCATCATCTATGCAGATGCGCTAGAGAATGAACGTCCTGATTGGCAGAATGCTCTTGAAGGTTGGCTCAATACCCAGCGGTTCAATATCTTAGTAGAACAACAGGATTTCTCACGAGCAGTGAAGATCTATGATAGCCTACCCAAGCACATCGCCGGTGTCGGATTGCCGAATCTCTCTGTCATGCAGAACTCAGAGATCCGACCAGGGGCGCTTGCGGAGATCGTGAGAGCTAAGAACCCATTAGCTCGACGATATACCTCATATCTTCTCGGCGATGTCATGATGGTAGACCTCGACCATCTGAAGGAGTATCGAAGGTCTGTCACAAAAGAGTGTATGCGCTATGCGAGTAGTACAGCCTCTAGGATGAAAGAGAGTGTCTATAGGAACTGGTATATCGGAGAAGCTGCGAAGCAGCAGAGACTCACGATCCTGCGGGAACGGATATCTGAACTCACCCTCGTGCAAAGAACCTTAGAGGAGGAGCTCAAGCGGACCTGCGATAGTATAGATCGTAATGATCGTGCTCAGAAGACCCTGAGTACCATGGTAGCGCTCAGGGAGGCCTTTGAAGAGCAGAAGAGCAATCAGAGACTGCTTGCCGAGATAACCGATCAGATCGCTAAGATCGATACGAGTGGTTTCAAAGAGCTTGAACAGATCGCTTCGATGATCGAGAAACAGATCTCTGAGATAGATCTAATGATCATCACCGATCACACCTCTACCGGGGGACTCCAGGAGAAGCTCAAGCAACTTGAACTCGAACATACCAGGTGCCTCTCAGAACTCGAGTCGGCGGCCGGGAGCTATTACTCCTTCAATGAACGAAATGAGCAGTTCGAATTCAGTTGTGAGGAGTTCTATACTAAACATGTATCGAAGCACCCCTTGATCGATGAGCTGAAGCTCAAGTACCAGACTATGCGAACCGCAAAGAAGGGGACCCAGACTAAACTCTTCGAGGTAGGGAAACAGCTACGTCTAGCCAAAGAACAGTATAACAGGATCTACAACACCTATATGGTCTTAGAGGGAGATGAATCAAAGCAATTCCTCGATACCCTTGACTCCTATATCCTCACTGAGCTACCGAGATACAAAGAGAAGATATCGCAGGCAAGAAAAGATGCTGAGAGACAGTTCAAAGAACACTTCGTATCCCGCCTCAATGAGTATCTTCTCGAAGCGAAAGAGAGCTTCTCTGAACTTAATGCTATCTTGAAGGACCTCTGTTTCGGACAAGATCAATATCGCTTCTCCTTGCGTCAAAGACCAGAGAAGAGACAACTCTTATCGGTGATCTCCGATGCAGCACAGATCAGGGAGTATGAGGGGACCCTTTTTGATGAAATAGTAGATGAACAACAGCGAAACAGTATTGAGAGTCTATTCTCCAAGATCCTAGAACATGATCTTAACTCCTTAGAAGTTCGAGAGATCTGTGATTATCGCATGTATTATACCTATGATATAAACATACGGCATACGGAGACCTTTGATGCGAAGACTCATGAAGTCCTTGAATCCTCCTTGAGTCGGTCTCTGAGAGAGAAATCGGGAGGGGAGATGCAGACCCCCTATTATGTAGCTATCGCTGCCTCTTTCTTCAGATTCTTCAAAGATGATGATCAGGCTATTCGCCTCGTACTCTTTGATGAGGCCTTTAATAAGATGGATGATGATCGAATAGGGAATATGCTCGGGTTCT
Source organism: uncultured Spirochaetales bacterium (assembly GCA_964564075.1). Taxonomy (GTDB): domain Bacteria; phylum Spirochaetota; class Spirochaetia; order CAKZLE01; family CAKZLE01; genus CAKZLE01. The sequence goes on along the minus strand of CAZLZY010000224.1, from coordinate 2,494 downwards.
TCAAACAGATGGGGATCCAGGTCCTCACTGCCGTTCCAACAGAGAAGATAGAGACCATCGCACCCTATGTAGAACGGGTCAATCTTATACTTCGAAGAGATTATCATGCACATGTTCGTGATTATAGGATCGAAGAGCTATGAGAGAATATTCAGCATCGATCTGTAGGGCCTTCCTAGATGCCTATCCTAAAAGTGCTGCGTTTTCCGGAGGACGTCGCTTGAGGATCGGCTCCTGGGAGAGACGATACCCGGAGATAACGAAGGATTTTGCAGCAAAGGATGCCTTCATAGAGAGTGTCGAGTACCTTCAGCAGGAGGGCCTCCTTGAGATCCGTTGGGTGAGGTTCAGAGCTCATGAACAGGTAGAGGCCCTCTACTTGCTCGATTCTTACAGGCTCTATGAACACGAAGGGCTCCTACATCCCAAGCTCGTAGATACTCAAGTCTCCTTAGCTATTGAGAAGATCCAAGTTACGAGTCCTTTAGCAATACAGGTATATGAGGCTTTAGTCTCTAACAGTATGACCCTTCGTACGATATTCTCTATCGAGACCCCGGAAGAACTCATTCGAGCTCTTTCGATGACCCAAGATATCATCACCTTGTGTGAACTTACTCGTGAGCATAGAACGAGTCATACTATTCGTGAATTGAGCATCAGACTCTTCAACGATTCAAAGCGAATAGAGGCATTAGTCCCCTATGTGGGAAGACTATCAACTAAAGTAGCACTAGGCGACCTCGTAGGAGAATTAGGACTCGAGAGATCCTATCCAGAAGTCACCTTCTATCTTGAGGGGACCTTGTGCTTCTCTGATAAGAGTAGACTTAGCTCCCAGAAGAAGATCATGACGCTCCCCTATGTGACGATCATTGAACTTGAAAAATATGAACCCACCCCCCAAGAGCAACGTATACTACTCTTAGAGAACAAAGAGAGCTTCTTCACAGCGGTAAAGAACCATACGGAGGAGTCCCTCTTTCAAGGCTATCTCTATCTTGGAGGCTTCCCGGATTCTGCGACCTCACACCTGATAGAGAAGCTTGCAGGAACTTCCCTAGAGCTCTATTGCTTCTGTGACCTAGATCCTTCAGGCCTTCTCATCGCTGAACAGGTTCAGAAGATCGCAAAAAGGGAGGTGTTGTGGTATCAGATGGATAGTGCTACCTATCTCAGATATAAGGAGTACGGTTATCCCCTGATCCCTTCTGAGTTAAAGAAACTCACATCAAGTATCGACCACCGGTTCACCGAACTCAAAGAGCTTATCAACGCTTCTAGTATCGGCCTCGAGCAAGAGATCATTCCTATTGGTTGAAGGGTGGTATATACGACTTTATACGAAAGTTCAGATTTTGATCCTATCAAAGCAAGACCATAGGACAGAGTTCTTCCGGTGTCCCTTCCTCAGGCCTGAACCAACCGAACTTTAGTACCACCTTTCATAGAAGAATTCGGAATTTTTGATGATCAATTTGATTATTATGATTTACTTAATAATATTAGATCAATAGAAATAGAAATAGAAGATGAAGCTGAGGAATGATGAATATCAAACCGCTTTAAGTGATACCTCTTATCATAATAAGTCATTGAAAAATTCTTCTCCAAAATAATCTATGATAAACATAGGGATGCTACTAAGCATAAAAGTAGTTGCCCCTTTCCAATAATCGAGTTGTTTTGTATAAATGGAGATTTGGTCTAGCTCTTCTCTGTATACTTCGTATTCTGGTATTTCAAAGGATGAGTTTATCAAACAGTTAGCTTTTTGAATGGTATACTTCATCAGAATTTCCCAGATTTTTACTGTATAGCTACCATAGTGGGTATACTCTGAGTATTCCCCAACAGCTTGCTTATAGTGAATATTATCATCTTTTCGAACCAAACATCTGCTAAATTGATTCTTAGAATTATGAAAATCCTTCAAAGACTCTACCATAGGGTAGTTAATATATAGTTTCCCCGGTTCCGTTTCATTATTGAAAAAGTCTATTAAATCTTTAAGCTCTGATAAATTCGATAGTGGATCATGATTTTCATAATCAAAAATCAAGTAAATCTCTGAGAAATCATCTCTTGAAAATTCTTCAATATTTTCGTGAGAGTCATCATCTATGATCAGTTCTCTTATGCCATAACGCTCTTTTAAAAGTACAAAAAGATCTAAATCTGGGTCCTTTTGCACTTCCTTGCATAATTGGTAGATATTGGTCCCCTAAAAACCATAAAAATAACTATTTGGATTCTTCTGGTCTGTATAAAAAATAGCATTTGCTAATATTTCTGAATATTTTGGGTTCGCTTTTACTACCTTCAAAGACAAACAATATCCTATTTGCCACTAAATCCACCTGCTTTATAGATCTTTTGCATATTATGAGCTTCTCGAATCTCTTTTTTTGTTTTCTTCCATAGGGGCATGATAGTATTTGAATCTAATTCAAAGTAGCAATCAGGCCTTAAAAGATCATTGCTCAGCAGATCA
>CAZLZY010000223.1:254-4371 GCA_964564075.1 uncultured Spirochaetales bacterium | reverse complement strand
GAGGAGTACAAAGCTGCCGACTCTCTCTTCGAAGACAGTTCACTTCCTTTCTTCCGCAGTGAGGAGGCAGCTCTTATCATCGCCAAGATCATAGGACGCTTCAAAGATCTGGGAGTGAACCATATCCTTCTCACTAATCCAGAACTCACCTATGCGATCGGAGATGACCTTGAGGATATACATCTCTATTGTAGTGATTCGATCCATAAGGATCATGCCGTAGAGGTATATCTGAGTAAGAGAGAAGTGGATTGATCAATACAGGGTAAGCAGGTACTGCTATCCATAGAGATCAGCATTATCAGTTGCTGCTATATCGGCAATATACTCAGCTAATACCTTAGCTGAGTCATTGAAGAAACGTTCTCCCTTGGAGGCTGAAGAGGCAACAGGATCCCCAACGCCCGTATCGGAGGATACTTTGCTCCAGGATCTTGGTGCCCATACGGCCCTATTTGAAAGACCCGAGGGTTTGAATGTTGTACTACTACCATCCCCGGCCTCTGATAGAGGAAGGACTAGTTCGGGGTAGAGATATTGCATGGTACTTGTCTCAAGCTCCCCTGCATGGTCCCCCGGTTCAGTGAAATAGTCTTCACCATCTTTGAGAGTCCACCAGTTGGTGAAACAGCAGAAGACCTCAGGCACCTTCTGTTGCAGCTCTCGTAGTAGCGGTTTTAAGTTGTTACCGCCGTGACCATTGACTATCATGAGCTTTGGGATCTTCTGTTCTCCTAGGTTAAGAGCGATCTCCTCTAAGAGCCTATATTGCACAGAGGGACGAATGGACATACAGAGGTTCAAGTCCCTCTGACCTGTGTTGACCCCAAAGGGCATCACAGGGAGTACTGCGATAGAGAGAGGACAGTCTTCACTGATCAGTGATAGCGCCTCTAGGGCCACAGCTCTACTACATAAGGAGTCTGTCCCATAGGGCAGATGTCTGTTATGAGGTTCTGTCGCTCCCCAAGGGAGTATCACCATATCGATAGATGCATGTTCCAACTCTTTCCAGTGTGCCTTCTCTAGGTCTATTCTCTGCATGGATTACCTCGCTTAACATCTCATGGGATATAACTCTTCAAAGTATATAATATGTTACCATAACTATAACATATATTTGATTTTCCTCTGTATATTCTCAGAGGAATAGCTGATCCTCTACATGAATATTAGAACGAGTGGCTACACTAGATATGAGGTGAGAAAGATGACCCCATGAGATGCTTATATACTACAAGACCTAATGATCTTACACATACCACTTCAGACTCGACTCTACTGATCGTTACGTGTGCTCTCGGTCATTGAGCAAGCTCCAGCATCATGAAAGATACAGGTCCAAGGTATCCGAGAAGAAGGGGATATGTTGAGAAAGGACCTGTACTTAAACACAAATAACGATCAACTCAAAAAATAGTTATCTCATCCTTCCCTGTAAAGTGAATTGACCGGAATACTTCATCATTTAGCCTCCAGAAAGTTAGGAAGCTGGGAATCATCACCTAACTCATCCAGTCTTGGATCTTCCTGACTGAATGCTTTGTTTCCTTACCAATATCACTACCTTTAGGAATGAATCTTCTGATGATGCCCTTATGGTTTTCATTAGTTACTCGTTCGAAAGAGCTATAGGGATACTAAAAGAGTATTTACCAAGGATCTTCGAACCATATTATACGACAAGACCTGCAGGGCATGGCCTTGGTCTAGCTAGCTATTTCTCGATCATCAAACGGCAGGAGGGTTGCATAGATGTTGAATCAGAGCTAGGGAACGGTAGTCCTTCTGTGCTAGGAAGGTATGATTTATCAAGTTTCACTTCTCTCATGAACTCAAGTACGGGAGCTAAAGCTGCGAAGTCATATGTTCCCTCTTTGAGGTTGTACCAGTTCTCAAACCCCTATTCATTAGCCATACTGTAGATAGCATCTATCTTCCAGAAGTGCTGACCCTTAGGGCCCCATTTTAGCGGAAGAGCGAATACGAACTTCTTACCTTCGTGAATAGGATACAGAATAGATATAAGTATGGAGATCAGGGAATCAATAGACACCATATACGAACCATAAAAGCCTACTATTACGCCTGTATCTCCTATGTGGATTATCAGATTGGTAGAAGCCTAGATGCTCGACTCGGTAAGTCTCGTTGGTCTACCCCGACCTTCCTTGCCGCTTGCGGATTAGCTGATACCCCTATGAGAACACATACCCTTGATGGTATCGACCTCCTCCCAACTCTCGTACCGATGTATTATGGTCCATAAGGGTATTGAACCTTCAGAAAGTCACTATCTTGATAGTTCCCAAGTCCCTGAACACTTATCGAGTTATATGGTGAGTGACAGAAGATTGGAAATATATCTATAGTGCCCCTGATAACAGAGAATCCCTCTTTGCTAGGCTCAATGATCCTAAAGAATCAAAGAACCTCGCAATTACTGAAGATAATCAAGATAGAAGACAGTATATGAAACAGCTACTCCTTGGCCACCTGAAAGAGGGCGGGGAGACAGAAGGACTCGTTGGTGATGACTAGAAGCGTTTCTCAGCACTTCATATGAGGCTCATATGCGTTTAAGAACTATGCTTATTGCTCCTCAGATACCACTTCAGTACATAGAGGAGTAGCAATATATCGAGCTCTTCCACTGTTCTGTTAGGATGCTCCTGTATAGTCTCCAAGGTAACATAGCCCCCATAGAGGTTTGGTGCAGCCTCGTAGAGCTCATCGAGCTCTATACTCGTAAGTCTCAATCCTCCCTCTGCATCTCCTAGATGGCGGTAGATCAATTGGAGGAGGATAGTACCTAAGGTCTCAAAAGCCTGTTGGTAGTCCTCTGTTTCGAAGGAACTGAATGCAGAAGGAAGAGACTGTCTCAGGATAAGCTCCATGATACCTCTCTTGCTTCTAGGGATCCTTCTCAGGTTCTTGAGTATCTCTTTATAGAGTCTCTGTAAGGCCTCTTCCCTTGCGGTATCAGTCCCCGTGACATATTGATAGAATTCCCCCGGTTTTCCAAGAATATTGGCGATAGCTATCGCGAGTTGTTTATGCATGACCCGGTTATCTGTCTGATTATAGAGTTCTAATATCTCTTGTAGGACCGTGATCTTCTCCTGTCTTGCAGAGAGCCCTTCAGCACTCGTGACCTTAGCCTTCAAGGAACAGTTTCCTCTGATCATACCAAGAAGGGCCTTAGAAGACTGAGGAGAGTCAATTCTCCCAAGAGCACGGGCTGAGACTTCAACGAGAGTAGTGTCATCACTACTGAGAGCCTCGATCAAGGCAGGGACGGCTTCTGGCCGTCTCATCTTCCCCAGTGCACGAGCACTCTCATTACGGACAAGAGAATCCTTATCTGACAATGCGCCTATGAGCACTCCTGCTGAATCAGAACTCCCGATCCTTCCCAATGCACGTACGGCCTCTTCTCTAACATCCTCATCGGCATCCTCGAGTCTCATGGTGATCTCCTCGAAGATGATACTACTCCTGTTATTACGAACACTCTGAAGTGTTCGTTCAACTCGCTGCCTATCTGATGACTTGCTGAGTACGGGGATATACAAGTAGGATCTCACCACTCCTGGTGAGATCGCGGTACTGACCATAGAGGTGAACTTGGTCTCCTTCCCGGCCTTGACCGTATCGAAGACAAGGAAGGCTAAGAGCATGACACTGATACTACTGATCACCAGGACTGAAAAAGTACCGTTAGTATCGAGTAGTGTTCCTCCGATGATCGTTCCTATGGCAGATATGGAGCCGAGCATCGCCCAGTACCAACCTGAATAGGTGGTTCTCTCTTTATCAGGGAGTAGGGACATCATCATCTGGTTGAGCCCCTCATAAAGAGCTGGTGCGACCAGTCCTCCGAGGATCGAGATGCTGATTAGGAGGATAGGGTAGTTCTCTGGTGTGATAAAGAGATACCCAATATAGGTGAGGGGTAGTAACATCCCGATCATGGTCACAGCCTTTGCCCCAAAACGGTCCATGAGGGTTCCCCAGAAGGGGATGACCAGGATCCATACCAGCTGAGATATGGTAAACATGATCCCAATCCAGATCACGGGGACACCGAGCCCTGTGGGATCGGTGATCATGGGGG
>CAZLZY010000223.1:0-244 GCA_964564075.1 uncultured Spirochaetales bacterium | reverse complement strand
GCGAGGATACAGAAGGTACGGAAGTTCCTATCACGGAGCGGAGCGAAGAACTGACTAGCAGAGTTGCTCTTCTTTCGGGTGATCGTCCCAGCTGCCTCAGGTACGAAGATATGAAGGAATACTTCAAAGAGACCAAATATCCCTGCGATAGTGTAGATCACCCCAAAGACAAAGAATGCATGGGACGCAAAGTGATCGAGGGCTAGGGTCGCCGTGAAGAAGGCTATGATATTCAAGGCCTGAG
>CAZLZY010000222.1:0-4432 GCA_964564075.1 uncultured Spirochaetales bacterium | reverse complement strand
CAGAACACTATCAAAGGATTCTTAGACGGCTGTAAAGATGCTGAGGTAATTGGGACAGTCCTTAATTCGCAATTAGATGAGACCTTGATGGCTTTGAACCTCTTCCAGGTTATTAGTCAGGGGGTATCAGGGGTGGCCCTGATGAGCCCTAAACCTCACTCTGGTTGGTCAATTATGAACAAGGCTTTGAACTCTGACATAACAATCATCTCCCTAGATGAAATGATCCTAGATTCCCAAGGAAGGCAGCTAGCTCCATATATAGGGATCAATGATATTACTTCTGGCATTGAGGCTGCCATGTGGGCTTCCCAGGAACTCAGACGAGAAAAATGGTTAGAGACTTCTGAGAGCTCCTATAGAATTGCTCTCATGACATATGATGACCTTAAAGGTATGCAAGATAGGATTAACTCCTTCACAAAATGTCTCAGGGAACAGATTCCTGAGATTCATCCTGATAGTATCCTATCGGTATCCTGTAATAATGGTACCGCTGTAAGTGGTTTACTAGCCATGCAGGAGTTACTAGCAGAGAATCCCGGGATAAACCATTGGCTAGTTTTTGGGGCAACAGCAAACAGCGTTATTGGCGCTGTCCGAGCATTGGAGCAGGTACGTCTAGCAACTGTTTCTATTGCCTGTGGGATAGACAGTGGCTATGGGTATAAAGAGTTTATCAAAGACAATTCTCCCTACCGTGCTTACGTATCAGTTGATACATATATCATGGGATTTAAGGCTGCACAGCTATTGATCAGTAGGAATCAGAACCAGTCAATCATACCGGCTGTTAGCCGCATTGAAACAGAACTGGTAACCCGAAGGGATGAGAGTACTTTATGAAACTAATTCAGCAAAGCCTACCAATCCAGAAGCGACTTTCTTTGAGTTATATGGTACTTATTATCCTAATAGTCATGATGATCTGTTTTACACTGTTAGGAATATTCTTCAGCAATATGCTCGAGAGATCTAGGAAGGAAATGGATCAGCAACTTGAGATGCTTTCCACCATATTGGTGACGGAATTGAATGCGGTTGTTCATACTGGAAACACTCTTGCTAGTGATTCTTTCATTAAGAAGCAACTTGAGGCCCTAGAGTATCGTGACCTTTCAGATTATATAGAGCTTTATACTCGTAATCGGGGAGTCTCCCCGATTGTTGCAAAGATGATCATGGTTAATAGTTCACTACAACTACTTGACCCAATAAACAATAGAGCAATCTATTTAAACGCTATTCTGATGAATACCTATTTTACGGAATTTCTCTCCTCTGACACTCCCTTACTGTTGTCATCACCAGGTATCTTCCCTTTTGAATCGGCAGACACAGCTGAAGAGGCACTGACAGTCACCTGTTGCCAGAGGCTCTTTGATGACCATGATATATTACGTGGCTATATGATGACCATACTTGATAAAGAATATCTATTCAGTATTATCTGGGAACAGACAGTTGATAAGGCCTTTACCGGTGTATCAGTATATGATCACCATAATACCCGTATATTCTCTGTTGGTACTGAGATCAACCCAAAAGAGATTGAGACTGACTTCTCTTTGGGACAGAAAAGTAGATCCTTCTGGGCAAAGATTGGTAACGAGCTGAATTTAGTCTTTATCCAGCCTATTACGGGATTCAACTGGACAATCGTGGCTCTCGTTCCTTTTACATATATTTTTAATGAGCTGATCCTAGCATTTATTCTGATTTTGATTATTGGGCTTGTGGCGATCCTTCTTTCGTATTTTGTTAGTACCATACTCTCGAAGAGGATTACACACCCTCTGTTAGAAGTTACAAGAGCCATGCATCGGTATGATGATAGCCAGAGCCTCGAGTCCATAGAAGTGGAGGCCACCGGAGAGCTGAAATATCTTGTGACAGTTTATAATAAGATGGTTCAGAGCATTAACGACTCAATTAGGACCATATATGAGGAACAGGAGAAGAAGAGTGTAGCAGAGCTAAAATCGATGCAGTATGAGTTGGATTTCTTACAGGCTCAGATCAATCCTCATTTTATTCATAACACGCTCAATGCTGTAGGGTATCTAGCACAGAAACATGATGACCAAGAACTCTACCAAGCATTGAAAGCCTTCAATACATTACTTCGCGCCTCGATATCAGGGACGCGGGAAATGATCCCACTAGGTAAGGAAATAGAACTTGTCGAGAGTTTTATCAAGATTCAGCAACTGCGCTATGGTGATTCTTTCTCTGTGACCTATGAGATCGATCCTGCCATAGAAAAGCTTGAAGTGCCGAAACTTATCCTTCAGCCTGTAGTTGAAAATGCCATATTCTATGGTGAAGAGAAAAAAGGTCAGACATTGATTTCAATCAAGGCAGAAATCAAAGATGAGAACTTCCTCCTTATCGTTTCAGACAATGGGCCGGGAATGGATACTGAGTATATGGAGAGAAGTAATACCGAGAACACAAGAACCTTTAACAGGGTAGGGCTAAAGAATATCGATGAAAGAATCAAGATCTTATTTGGCACAAATTTTGGTATAACCATTGAGAGTAGTAATACCTCAGGTACTTCCATAACCATACTATTTCCGAGGAGCTAAGAGATGCGAGTACTGATAGTTGATGATGAGGTAACTGCTATAAAGAGAATAACAGCCATGCAAATTTGGATGAAGGGGCCTTATACTCTCATTGGGTCTGCAAGAAATGGGATAGAGGCTTTAGATGTTCTCGTGTCGGATTCTGTGGACGTGGTAATCACGGATATTGAGATGCCTAGAATGAATGGACTAGAACTGATTCGAATCATCAGAGAGAAGGAGATACCCGTAGCGGTGATCATACTCAGTTGTCATGAGAGTTTTACCTATGCAAAGAGAGCCATCTCCCTAGGGGTTGATGATTACTTGATCAAGGACTTCCTCGAGGAGGATATCCTAGAGCAGGCTCTTCAGCGGATTGCGCTTGCCTCAGAACAGAGACCTCAAAAACAGGGACATAGAACATTGAACTATTATGAGCCCTGTAGTAGATGTGCTGAGCTCCTAACTTCTGGATCTGAAGAGATCTCATCTGATTTACACAAAGAGCTCTTTTTTAGTATACAAAGTCTACTCATTACCATAATCCATATTGACTGTTACAACGACATGAAGAGCCCCTTTACCGAAAGCTTTGAGTGTATCGAGGAGGTCTCCTCTTCACTTATGACGATCTTAGATTCAGGTGATTCTAGTGGATGTGTGAACTATTTAGGGCAGGGTGACTTCTTTCTCCTCCATGGGATAGAACAATACAAAACTGAAGAAGAGATACATAATGCTCTTCTTTGGATAATAGATGACTCGAAATGCAGTGATAAACAGTCACTTACCATAACCTGGGATAGCCTCCTGCAGGCCTCTGATAACCTGAGAGCCAGGTTTGAACAGCTTAGGACCTTATCTTGGTTTCGTCCTTATCTCGGGAATGGACGAATCATTAGACCAGTCCATACCCAGTCCCTCTCATTTATTGACTCAAAACTTCTTGAGCAGAAGATCATGAGACTGTATATCCTTGGGAACCAGTGTGATATTGACGGGATTCTGCAGCTTATACTAGAGCTGTATCGTCAGTACCTACCTGGGATGATTCAATTCAACTTCATCCAGTACCTCAATTCCCATGTACTGACTGTCCTACTACAGGTTATCAAATCAGAAGGTTACGATATGTTTGAGCTCTATGGGAGATCCTATCTTCCATTGCAGGAGCTTAACGAGCTTGACACCACACAAGCGCTATTTGAGTGGTTTGAACGAAAATTCAGAAGAATCAGGACCATGAGATCTGAGAATGATTTCCCGACGGTACTAAACCCGAGAGTCCAAAAGGCATTAGAGATCATCAAAAAGCAATACAGCAATGATGAACTATCCCTAGCGTATATTGCCGAGCAAGTAGGAGTCCATAAAGGTTATTTGAGCAGGGTCTTCAAGCAGGAGGTTCAGATAACCTGTTATGATCACCTTCAGAAATACCGAATAGATTGCTCAAAGCATCTGCTTGTTGATCAGAAACTCAAAGTATATGAGATTGCGGAAATGACAGGTTTCAATAGCTATGACCAGTTCTGCACTGTCTTCAGGAAATATACAGGTCTATCTCCCTCTCATTATAGAAAAACTCAGTTATAGATATGGGTTAATATTACAGGTGTTCTTTCTGCTTTATCAATCTGAAGTGAGAAGCTTTGTTTATCCGATAAGTGAATTTATAAAAATATTCCTTGACTGTACATATTATAGGATTTATAATTCTATGTCAGATAAGAAGATAAGTGATTTTTACCCGGGAAAGGTTACTTTTACAGGTAATGGGTCAATAACATCTGGCAAACGTTTTTAATTCTTAAGGAGGATTTATGAAAAAGCTAGGAAATGTATTGGTTTTTGCTGTT
>CAZLZY010000221.1:0-4447 GCA_964564075.1 uncultured Spirochaetales bacterium | reverse complement strand
TATTCGCTTTAAGATCTGATGACATCTATATTGACTTCATGACTGATAGTGGGACCGGAGCGATGAGTGACAGCCAGTGGGCTGGCATGATGATGGGAGACGAGTCATATGCTGGAGCACGTGGGTATAAGAAAGTTCAGGACGCGGTAAAGGACCTGTTCGGTTATGCCTATACACAACCAGTTCATCAGGGACGCGCTGCAGAACAGGTACTTTTCCCCAATCTCTTAAAAGAGGGACAGATCTCTATCTCGAATATGCACTTTGATACCACGAGAGGACATGTTGGTCTACTAAAAGCAAAACCTGTAGATATGGTCGTTGCAGAAGCTAAGAACATAACAGATTTCGCACCGTTCAAAGGAAATATGGACGTTGAGAAGATGGAAGCGTACATCAAAGAGGTCGGAGCAGAGAAGATTGGTATGATCGTCATGACCATCACCAATAACTCTGCTGGTGGACAGCCTGTTTCCATGGCTAATATCAAAGCCACAAGTGCAGTTGCTAAGAAGAATGGTATCACCATGATCATCGATGCTGCCCGGTTTGCAGAGAATGCCTACTTCATCAAGACAAGAGAAGAGGGGTATGCTGATAAATCCATCAAAGATATAACACGAGAGGTGTTCAGTTATGCAGATGCATTCACCATGAGTGCAAAGAAAGATGCTATTGTGAATATGGGTGGACTGATCGGTATCAAAGAGGATGAAGAGCTCTATACCGGAGTAAAGGGGCTTACGATCCCTTATGAAGGATTCATTACCTATGGTGGACTTGCCGGTCGAGACCTTGAAGCTTTAGCGATCGGCCTCTATGAAGGAACTAACCCAGATTTCTTGAAATATAGGATCGGTCAGGTCGAGTACCTTGGAGACCTGCTCAAAGAGGCAGGAGTGCCTTTCCAGTATCCTGTTGGTGGGCATGCGGTATTCCTTGATGCAAAGGCAATCCTTCCGCATATCCCATATACCGAATTTCCAGGACAGGCTATTGCCTGTGAACTTTACATCGAAGCTGGTATCAGATCTTGTGATATCGGGTCTTATATGATGGGTGTAGACCCTGATACCGGGATTCAGATCCAGTCAGAGATGGAATTCACTCGACTTGCGATTCCAAGACGTGTATATACTCAGGCTCATCTTGATGTGACAGCAGAGGCCATCATCAATATCATGAAGAGAGCCGAAAAAGTCAAAGGATATGAGATCACCTGGCAGCCACCAGTACTGAGACACTTCACCTCAAAATTAAAACCATTAGGCTAAGAGAAGACCATGAGCTATAGGTGATTTTACTGAGAGGGATGACCTGTAGGCTGAATATATCACGGTTGCTTATCATACTCATGTCATTTATGAGTTCTGTAAGTTACCTCTTGGGGCGGCGATCTTGAAGAATCGTATAGATATAAGATTTAGAACTTAATACCGTAAGAGAGCTTCTTGTATGTAAGTACGAGAAGCTTTCTTCTTCTGATTCATGATATTGTTTGACCCTGGAGTTCCATACTATTACTATAAGGTATGGAAGAAAATCATTGCTCCCAATTACTACATGACATATCAGAAAGGATCTATCTCTTTGAAAAACCGGAAGAGGTTGATGGCTTTCTTACAGAAGCTATAACGTTGATGATGAAAGAATGCCGGAGCATCACTTAGTGCTGTGTTCGTATAAGACGATTCTGCACAGGAGGTGGTATTCCGTGTTGGTTTTGATGAAGAGGGCTACTGAGATTATGCTGAGCCCAGTTGGCTAGACCGCTTTGCAAACTGGGAGGGCACTTCATATTGTCTGTAGAGATAGGAGTCCGAATGATGAGCCGAGGAACTCGAACTGAATCCTAGGCTGTTTCAAGCGGATGAGTATGCTACACTGCACAGAACTTGAAGCAGAAAATTCAGTGCTGCATTATAACCCAGAATCTGGGATGGTATCTGTCAATCTGTAGCTGGTACTTCTCCCGCCACCTGCATTCTGGAGAAAGACGGTTCTAGCTTTCAAGTCCTGGATATCTCTGAGTGCCGTATCGTTCGAACACTTCGCCATCTTCGCGTATTTCGATGTGTTCATGAAACCCTCGAATCCCTCCTCGAGCATTCGGTTGATGACAAGACGTTGACGCTCATTGACCCCAGTGGCATTGAGTATATCCCACAAATGAGATTTGAACAGAATCGAGCTGAGTGCTGTCTCGGAATGTGTGAGTGAGAGGTCCAGACAATTTAGGAACCAATCAAGCCAGAGTGTGATATCTGGAGAACCTCGCTGCTGTGTTTCAAGTGTAGCATAATAGGTGCTTCGATTAGCTTCAATTTGTCGAGAAAGGCTATAGAATCGCTCTGGAGACCCATCTGCCCGTGTAAGAAACAGATCTCCCAGAGCCCGTGCAATACGTCCGTTCCCATCTTCGAATGGGTGAAGAGTCACAAACCAGAAGTGGGCGATGCCGGCTTGTAACACGGGGTCTATTCTCAGTTTGGTAGAACACCAGGTAAGGAAAATATCCATCTCATGTTCAAGTCTGGTCGCTGCCGGGGCTTCATAGTGAATCTTCTCTTTACCCATAACCCCGGAAATAACCTGCATGGCACCTGCATCGGGAGTCCTCCACTGCCCAACTGTGATCCTATGCATACCGCTTCGCCCCGTAGGGAATAATGCAGCATGCCAGCCGTATAGACGTTCTGCAGTCACCGATTCTGTATAATGCTGCGTTGCATCAAGCATCATATCGACAACACCGTCGACATGATAGGTAGTGGGTATCATGCCGGCAATATCCAGATGCAGTCGACGGGCGATCGAGGAGCGGACCTCTATCGGGTTGAGAACCTCTCCCTCGATTGACGATGACGAGATGATATCATCAGTCAGCATCTTCAATTTTGCCTCCTGCTTCAGCTCAAACCCAAGACTCTCCATTCTGCCGAACAGACGCCCCTGGCGGTACCGTATATCAGCAAGATGGGATGAGAGCGTCTCAAGATCCCATGTAAACTGTGTCCAATTCGGATGTTCATGTATCCACAATATAATCACCTCACAATATGCAGTAAATATACAATGGATTCACTGCAACGTCAATTATAATTAACGCAAAAATTACGGTGAATAGCATGAGTAATCACTGAAGATATATTCGAAAAATGACTTAGGAGGTATGCGTTTGAGTGATGATTGTATCAATTCCAACCATGACTCACATGGTTCTACAGTTCGTTAATATGATTATTAAAAAAACGTTACTTGCACAGTGTTGATGGAAAACGGCCATTCACTGCATGAATTGTAGTGTTAACCCCTATATCTATGCAAAATCCGGCAGTCCACTGCCTTGCCCATAAACTTTTCGACCTTTTCGTGTTTGTCTTTGGGGTTGTTCATGACACAACAGAATAGGTTCAGATAGTCCTGTAGATCCTCCCTGATGAATCCTGAGTGGGCGGCAAGGAACAGTTTCAGCATTCTGCAGTATTGGTTTATCCTGTTCAGCGGATTTTCGGAATCAGGTAGTTGCTTGATCTGTCTCGCATCATAGATGATGCTTTTGAGACCAAGGGTTTTAACCAGTGGTTCGTGGACTTGTTCCATGTCGTGACTCATGGTTGACTCTGGCTCAATGTGAGATGTAAACGTATCGAGCGTTCCCTGTTTGGTCGGTTTCCCATTACCTTCTACAAAACAAATTACGCTACTGTGATCACAGGCTATACCGATGCATATCTGGTTCCGTGACAATCCCCGATATTCTTTGCCGTCGTCCTTTTTCTGAACATCAGCATACCTGACTTTGTAGTAGGTTTCGTCAAGCTCAACAGCTCCCGACAAAATCAGGGAGCTTTGGTATTTCCTCAATACAAGGAACACCTTGTCCATCCAGTATCTCATTGTTGTATAAGCGTTACGATTATTCTTTGATGTCAGATTGAAGCTGCCATAGCCGAAAATGGTGAGCAAAAAATCAAGCCATTCAGTAAGCGGTATCTTATGAGAGTCGAAGATAGTGTTGGTTAAGACATTGAATGTCCGTCCACAACTCTTGCACCTGAACCTACGAACCCTATTGGCAGTGAAGCCAAATTTCTGGATAGCGGTGCTTTTGCAATGCCTGCATTCGTGTACATTCAACGAGTTGAGCAGCTCAGTTTCACCAGTATCTAATATGGCCGGATGCTTCCTGTGATAATTGTCCTGATTGCTCGCATCGATAAACGCTTGAAGTGCTGTGGCTTCAGGCGTATCGGACCAGGGAGTCTTTCTCCTGGATTTTGATCTGATTTTCTTCATGTGGTAGTCCTTTGTAAGAAGACAGAGACCAGATAGGGACTACCACATCGCAACTATCCAGCCAGCTGTCTCCACAAATTACAGCCACAGTATATGACTTTGCTATCACATGTATCAATGGAAATTTATCAACACTGTGCAAGTAACG
>CAZLZY010000220.1:0-4458 GCA_964564075.1 uncultured Spirochaetales bacterium | reverse complement strand
CGCTGACCATACCGAAAGATGAGAGAGCAACCACCATCGCCTTCAGGTGGCTACCCTACGGTAGAGGGGGCATTCACTCCTTCAGGGAAACTCCCGGTGTTACTCTTGGGACACAGCCGCTGGAGGCGGTTGTATTGGCTCTGTTCGCTTACGATACGAACATCTATCACCTGCCTCGATTCAGCCACCGATACGGAGCTCTCACAACTATCGGCAAACTTACACGTGATACAATCAGTAGTAAGACACTGATGAATGAAATCGGGAGTTTCTTTGAGTTTCATGGTAGAACCCTTCTGGCCCCCGGATGATTTCTTTTTTTCACCGACACGTTTCCCCTTGTTGATTGAAGAGGGCTTAGGTTTGGTAAAGAAGTCGGAACTGGAAGGTTTATCTGCTATTTCCGCTGTTCTTGTTTATCTGCTGTTCCAACTCAGCAATTCGTGAATCCTTTGAAACGATAATAGCCTTGAGTTTTTTGTTCTGCTTATTGACCTCAGAGACTTTCTCTGTCAGTTTGATAAGCTGAGAAACCAGATCAGAATTGGACATAGTAAGACTATCGATTTTGTTGTTTAACTGTTCGAATTCATCCTTCCAAGACTCTTTCAGTACCATCTAATTTCAACCCCTCATTGGAATCAATATATCATGACAAGCTTTTAATCACAACTAAAACTCGTTATATTGTAAAGAGTTATTGACTAAATCAGAGGAAGATAGAACCTGGGAAATCAAATATATGTGGTGCCTAAATAGAACTAAAAACTAATGAGAACAGATTATCATACCTGAGTAGTTACAAATCAAAAACAAAAAGAGTTCTAAATTTCTTACACTATAAGAAATATAGAACTCCTTTATGCTAAAATCGTCTATTCAGATTGAAGATGTTCTGGAAGTAGGGTCCCCATAGATACGATCATCTTAAGAGCTTGATCAACTGGTATGGTGACCTCGGTATAATCACCTTTTTTGACCATGATGAGGAATCCATTTGAAGGGTTGGGGGTAGTAGGGATGAATATTGAGACCAATTCTTCATGAGAGAAGGTTATCTCTTCGTTCGTTATGAACCCAACGCTCTTTGTCACTTCATTTGGGAAGTTTACTACAACCACCTTTGAGAAACTCTTGTTCTTTCCCTTAGTGAAGGTCTGCATGATCTGTAACAATGATCCATAGATGTTCTTGATCAGAGGAGCTTTTGATAAAGAATTATTGATGAGTTTCATCACCCATCTACCTAAGACATTACTGGTGAACAACCCAACAAGAAAGATGATGATGATCAAAGAGAAGAAACCCATACCAGGGAAATAGGTCCCAAGAAGAGACTCAATAGGTATTCTTAGGATATTATCTGCACTACTGACCAGCCAGAAGAGTAGGTAGAATGTTAATGCTATTGGTATGATCGCAAGAAGCCCAGAAACAAATAGTCTTCGAATTCTTTTCATGAAATTTCCCCATTATTTTATGTATTTTGATTGGTTCATATCTTAGAGAGTGTGACATGCTCAGTCTCATCAATGAATCTTCCTTAAAATGACCTACTTAGCTTTGACTTAAGCTTAATTTAGTACTATATTTTAATATAATAAAAAAAGTAATGTTTTGGAAGGAAGTATGAATATTAACATAAAAAAAATAAGATTAAAAAGATTTGTGGGAATTATACTCATGGTGTTTGCTGTCTCGTCTCTAACAGCTGCAGAATCAGGTATCTTACGACTTCAGGCATATGTCCCTGAACTTGTAGAGATTACCGTCACCCCTAATCAAGATATTGGAGTTTTCAATCTTACCTTGAAAGAGGATAATCTCACTGTTGGCCATGTTGAAGAGCGTGCGAACTCTCAGACTGGTTATGAAGTTGAACTAGTATCAACTAATGCGATAGGTTCAGGGATACCGTCACTAGATGCTGAAGACGGCTCTGATCAGAGTTTGCCATACTCTATTTACTATAATGGTTCCCAGGTTGAGTTTGATACTACAGGAAGAGCGATCGTCACAGATGCAACGACTATGATCAGCTCTGGTGTGATCAAGAGCGTCTCAATCTCATATGATGGTACTGTCGTTGACCTTGATACGGGTTACTATTCTGATACCCTTACATTCTCGATCGTTCCTAAATAGATCAATAGAGAAGATAGGCACACAATCCCCCAGTCACCGCCCCAATAAGAACTCCTGCAAAGATATCAATTGGATAGTGGGAGCCTGAGGTGTAACGAAGAGTTCCTGACATCGATGATAACGCAAGACTTATAGCTGGTACCACGAGAGCTACAGAGGATTCACTATGATCCTTTGCATAGGCTACAGCGGTAAAAGCTGCTGCAGCAAAACTCAAAGCCGTATGACCTGAGGGAAATGAGTCGAAAACATCATCGTCATCGATACCAAATGTATCGATATATGGTTGGGGTCTCCTCTTATCAATTAATAGTTTCAATGTACTCTTTAGTAGGTAAGTCGTACCAATAGCTGTACCATAGGCTATCGGTAGAGCCCAGGGAGAATCCTGATCTTCTAGAAGAAGGAGTCCTGGAAGAGCTAAAGTCGTATAGGTTAGTGCTGTAGAGATTGTAGCTGCGGTTGGATCAAAGAACTCTATCTTGAACGCATCTGCTGATATCTTCAGTCTTTGTGATGATTGTTCTGCGGCTAGGGGAGTCAAAAAAAGAGAGAAGCTGCAAAATATGATCAGGATCTTCTTATGCAAAGAATATCTCCTTCAAAGATTCTCCCTTATGGTAAGTTCTTAAAAAAGCAAAGAGTTCTGCCCTTGTGGGGCAACTTCTTGCATCCTGCCTTGTGATGCTGATAGCAGCACACGCATTTCCCCAATTGATTGCCATATGGGGAGTAGCTCCCTCATATAAGGCAGCGATGAAACCACTGTCGAAAGCATCACCGGCACCGATCGTATCCATTACCTCAACTTCATAGGCAGGAATAAAAGTCGTCTTATGTTTGTCAACGCAGAGTACCCCATCTTTCCCGAGTCTAGCGATGACTGTAGTATCCTCTGCTAATGATCTAGCGGCTCTTTCAGGATCATTGATACCCGTCAGAGGTATTATCTCATCATAGGCAGAACCCAAGATGATATCTGAAGATTTGATAGCTCTCTCGAGGTTATCCCTAAAATGAGTATTATCTTTGAAGAACTCCATTCTGAGATTAAGATCGAATGTCGTAGTGATGCTTGAATCTTTAACAGATTCTACACACCAGAGGATCGCATCAGCTGATGGTTCTTCACGTAAGTTTATCGTTGAGATATGAAGATGAGAATATGTTGATTTATCGAATGCAAGGTCGTCTCTTGAAAGTCTAGATTGTGCGGCCCCTTCAGGTGGCCATACGAATATAGTCCTCTCACCATCTGGTTCGATGACACCGAACACCATGTTGGTAAAACATGCATCATCATAGGCAAGGTGAGAGAGCTCAACTCCATCCTTTTCAAGGATAGAGGCCATATAATGGCCAAAAGCATCATTACCGGTTCTTCCACAGAATGAGACCGGGATACTTAATCGTCCGAGCCCGCTTGCTACATTGGCAACGGTCCCCCCTCCAGATACCCCCGCACGTAATAATTCTGCAGATTGTTTATCTGATGCAAGAGGTAATATGATATCCGGATTAACATCCCCAAGTGCAAGTACACTCTTAGATAACATCTTAGTCATTCGCTTCGTCAATAGTCCTCTCTGACTGAGGTGTAACATCTTCTATACGAAGTGCTGCATCAGATTTATCAGCTATCTTACTTGCAACGGCTTTTCTCATGAATGGCTTGAACCCGAAGAATATTTTCTCTAGCTCTTCTTCACTCTCTCGGAGGGCCGTCTGCCATGCAGGAGCGAATCCAGGTGCTTTAAGGGACATGACCTCGATTGCTCGTTCATAAACCTGGTATCGAGTGAGTTCCTTCTTTGAAGCTTTCGAAGATAAGGAACGAACACTGACCCTGAGATTCTCATTCTGATCTTTGAGACCTTTGATCTCCTGCTTCATAGAAGTCAGTGAATCAGATTCGATATCAAGTTTTTGCGAAACGATATCTTTGATCTTCTGAACCTCTTTCTTGTTTTTGCTCTTTATCCGGGCTGTGTTGATGATTGATATAAGGCAAAGGAGTAAACCGATACCAAGACCAATAAGAAACAGTTCCATATGATACTCTCCAATTATTTTCTGATTTGATATTATACTATATCATGTTGTATAGGCTCATACAACTATAAGAGAAGATACTAAAAATCCCGCCAAAAGGCAGGATCTCATCAATTATTTGTTCAAATAAGCTCTCATCGCATCGACTGTTGGTTCGATCGAGGGCGGTATCGAGACTTTACCATCGAAGGATCTCATATCCTTGAACCCGGTACCTGTACGAAGGACTAAGACTTCTGCATCTTCACCGAAAGTATCAAC
>CAZLZY010000219.1:0-4467 GCA_964564075.1 uncultured Spirochaetales bacterium | reverse complement strand
CTGAGAACCATGATGCACGAGCATTATTCCCGACTGCATAGATCTTTCTACCAAAAGTCGTCTTATACAGGACGAATATCGCTACAGCTGCTATTACCACCCAGAAAATACTAGTTATAGGGATAATGCCGAATATGGAACTCTTACCAAATGTCTGTAAGATCTCTGGGGCGGCTGAACACATCATCCCACCACCAAAAATGTATATCGCTCCAAAGAGGATCGAACTTGTCCCAAGCGTCATGATAATGGGGGAGATCTTAAATTTAGCAACTCCCATCCCATTGATAAAACCAATGACAGCTGCTGCGAGCAGACACATGATCGTCACGGGGATTAAGAGTGCTGGATTTGAATGCATGAACTTGCCACCATAGATAATGACCATGAACATAATATTCCCAACAGAGATATCCATCCCCCCGGCAAGCATGACGATTCCCTGGCCAATTGCAACTATCCCTAGGATCGATGCCTCCCGAATGACATTCTTAATATTACCCCCACTCACAGATACAGGCATGAGGATGCCGGAAACAAGCACAATTGCAAAGAGTGCTAAAAAAACAACAGCGGTTCTATTCCTGAGGATTGCTTTGAACCTATCAAGGTTCCCTCTCTGTTGAAGCTCTGAATTACTTATCATATCTATTCCTACTTAACATAATTTCCATAAAGCTAAGAGTCAGAATGCTGCAACGCAGCACTCAAACTCCTATACAATGTGGATCCTTTTATTCTTACTTATACCACTCTGTCAGAATATCGTGTGGTACAGATGTAGATACCCAGATATTGTCTGGAAGATCTTCAATCACATAATTCGCAACAGTCTCATCTGTTACTGTTGGTGGTGGATACAATACAGTCTTGATAACCGCTTCGCCCATTAATACATCGATTAAGGTATCAAGACCCTCTGTAGCTATCCATGAAGGATATGTTGGAGAGAGTGATGAGAAACCTTCGTCCGCATGTTCAACCCAATACTTATAGAAACCATTGTAATCTTCACCGGTGATGAATACATTTCCAAGGCCTTTCTCTTCAACTACTTCAGCAGCTGCAAGTGACATCTGTCCACCACAACTCCAGATAGCATCTACATCAGGATTTGCCGTAAGAAGACTCTCGGATACTCGTCTACCTTCATCATATGCCCATTTACCCTGAGCAGCACCGACGATCTTGATATCAGGATAACTGTCGAGTACAGGTTTTGCACCTCTTTCCCATCTACCAACATCAGCTGAAGCTCCTGCAACACCCTGAAGTGCTATGACTTCACCTTTTGGTGTTCCATATTTCTCTGTCAGTTTCTCTACGATCCATTCAGCTCCCATTCGCCCGAATGCCTGAGCATCTGTAGCTCTATAAGCTGTATACTTGCTACCATCATATTCCCCTAGAACGATTACTACCGGGATACCTGCATCATAGAGCTTGTCTATTACAGGAATGATCGCTGTTGGAGATGTTGGGGAAATCACAATACCATCAATTCCCTTAGCCATCAGGTCTTCGATATCTGAGATCTGTTTTGATACATCAAATTGTGCTTCAGTGACATAGAGTTCATCGATGATTCCATTGAACTTCTCTTCAGCAACCCACTTGAATGCATTAATACTCTGGATATCAAATGAGATACCTCCACCATGGAAAGAGTACCCAATCTTATAGCCAGGTTGTTTTTTGTAACGACCCATGTCTGTGAACTCTACTGATGAACTCTCTTGTCGAGCCGTTTCCACCAATTTTTCCTGAGGTGCTTCTTCAACTTTTGCTGGTTCTGCGCCAGCTGAAGCTTGAGAGCAACCAGCAAAAGCGACTACTACTAATAAGACCATAACTGTTAACAATACACTAATCTTCTTCATATGTTTCTCCTTTTAAAATATATCAAAGCATAGAATTCTCTATACCATTTGATCTAAGCGATCATCTTCTTGAGCTTAAGCTCCTCTTTCTTCATTAAGTTATACTTTGAGAATCCAACAACTATCAGAAGTATGATTCCTCGTGTGACCTGCTGCCAATAGATATTGAAATTTAGTAGATTGAAGATATTCCCCAGCATGATCACAAGGATCACACCTAATAGGGTTCCAACTACTCCACCCTTTCCACCTGTAAGAGCGGTGCCTCCAAGGACTGCTGCAGTTATAGACTCCATCTGAAACGGCCCTCCCACATTGGGATCTCCACAACTCATCCGTGCAGCCATATAGAGGCCCCCTATAGAAGCAAAGAAACCACTGAGCATATAAGCGATCACAATCACTCGATCTGCATTTATACCAGCAAGTCTTGCTGCTTCAAAATTCCCACCGACTGCAAACAAGTGCCGTCCAAATATACTCTTCTTCAAAAGTAATATACCGATTACGGTAATAGCAACAAAGATGATGATGGCACTTGAAGGAACGATACCAATTCGATAGGTGATGAAATTGACGAACTCTATAGGAATGATCCCACCAGGATACGGTCTTATGAACAGAGCGATACCTCCAATGATGATGGTGGTACTCAGTGTCACCAGAAATGGGTTTATCTTGAGTTTAGTAACGGCCAAACCGTTAATAGTTCCTGCCAGTATCCCTGCGATTATTGCAACGATTGCTCCAAAAGCCATATTATATTGCATAAGACTTGATGCTATCGCTGTGGATAAAGCTAATACAGCTCCCACTGATAGATCGATCCCCGCGGTCAGAAGCACAAGCGTCTGGCCAACACTGACTGCAAGTAGTGGGACAGATCGCAATATGAGGTTTGTTATATTCCCAGAGGAACTGAAACCAGGAACGGTGATAAAGATAAAGATTATCAATACAACAATACCCATATAGAGCTTTGATTGTGATTGATTATTCTTAAATATCTTTCTTATGTTATTTCCTATCTGCATGAACTTACCTTCTCATTTGTTTTCTTCATAGATTAATACCCCTAGGAAACACCTACTGCTGCCTTGAGAATCTTCTCTTCAGTTGCCTCATGACTGAGTAGTTCTTTCACGATTCGCCCCTGATGCATGACAAGGATCCTGTCACACAAACCAAGGAGTTCAAGCATATCACTGGTTATGATCACGACCCCTTTACCTTGTGTATCTGCCAAATCCCGAGCAAATTGATAGATCTCAGCTTTAGCTCCGACATCAACGCCTAAGGTTGGTTCCATGAAAAAGACAATATCAGGGTTGTTATTAAGCCATTTACCAATGACTATCTTCTGCTGGTTCCCACCACTCAAGAACTTTGTCTGCTTCTGAGGTGATGAGGTCTTGATATTGAATTCCTTGATATTCTTAGCAACAATCGCTTTCTCTGCTTCTTTCTGTATGATTCCATGTCTCTGTCGTACCTGAAGCGTTGGTAATGCTAGATTATCATTGACACTAAGTTGCAGGCATAGACCTTCATCATGACGTTTATCAGTTATCAGGGCTATCCCATGCTCAATAGCATCGGTGGGTTTGTTGATCGATACCCTCTTTCCTGCAATACAGATCTCCCCGGTATCTTTTGGATAAGATCCAAATACGGTTCGTAGCAGCGTATCCTGGCCATTACATTCAAGCCCCGCGATCCCAAGGATCTCCCCGCTGTTCAATTCAAAATCAATAGCAAAGAGGGTGTTACCTCTATTGAGATTCTTAACAGAAAGGATCACTTCAGGGTCACCTTCGATCTCTAGCTTCTGAGGGAATAGATCACCGAGTTCTCTACCTATCATATATCTGATGACATCATCGATATTGGTATCTACGACATCTATCGTGGTCACATTCTGCCCATCCTTTAATACCGTCAAACGGTCAGCGATCTCGAAGATCTCTTCTAGATGGTGTGAAATATAGATAATGGTAGTCCCACCCTCTTTTAAACGACGTAGTGCTTTGAAGAAGTTCTCAACCTCTTTCGTTCCCAGGGGAGCAGTAGGTTCATCAACTATAAGTATCTGAGGTTCCTTAACAAGAGATTTTGCGATCTGTACTAACTTCTGATTTGTTGAATCAAGACCAATGACTGTATCGGTAGGATTCAGCTCAGAACCTATCAAAGCAAGAACCTCTTTTGCTTTCCTGTTCATCTCTTTCGTATTGATGAATCTCCAGGAGTTCGTATGCTCCTGTCCTAAGAATATGTTCTCAGCTACGGTCATATAGGGAACCAATATCAGCTCTTGATGAATAGTACTAATTCCTGCAACCTGAGCCGCGTGAGGAGTCTTGAATGAGACTTCCTTCCCATTGAGGAGGATTTCCCCTCCGTCAGGTAGATAGACTCCACCCAAGGTTTTTACCAAAGTAGATTTTCCAGCACCATTCTCCCCTAGTAATGCATGAATCTCACCGCGACAGCAGGAGAAAGAAACATTATCAAGGGCTTTAACCCCAGGAAAGACTTTAGTGATTGAGTTCATCTCAACAATTAAATCTTTTTGATCACTTATCAT
>CAZLZY010000218.1:0-4486 GCA_964564075.1 uncultured Spirochaetales bacterium | reverse complement strand
CTTTTTGAAATATGTTCATGTAAAACTCCTCTGTCTGATACTCCTACTATGATACAGAATGAAATCACGACTTAGACTTGTCATAAGGATCCCATCTATGGGTAGGTTCTCTTCTGATAATCTCTCTATTATCAATTTTTGATCTCTATCATCTAAGATATCTGCTTGGTTCAATATGAGTATCTTCAACGCATTCTCGGGTGCATGTTTGAAAAGTCCCTGAGGATGCAAGATCAAATCTATATATGTTCGAGCATCTATTGGATGCTGTGTATCAATTATGTTACGAAAGAATGGTAATCTGTGAACTACTTCTTCAGAGATGGGTTTCCCATAGGAGCTTAATCCTATGACTCCAATCACCATATCTGATGCTAATGGATGGAGTGGTTCTTCTTGATTTGGAGCCTTCAAAGATCTCCCCCTAGCTCCATCGGATTCGGTGATGATCAAGGTAACAGAGGGTAGGGTCTTTAGCTCATCTAATTGAGATAAGGAGAGTCCCTTGATCTTATGGGTAAGAGGGTTGTGTTCCCAATAGAGAAAGAGTGAACCATCATCGATCTGATGATCGAACGGATAGGTTAGGATCTCATCATAGAGGCCATCATCTTCAGGATAGAACATCTGTGTGGTGGTCGTACCAATACAAATACCCCTACGATCTTTTTGTTTCCAATCAGTGACAAGCTGCTGGTGGATTGATGTCTTACCCCCGGCACCGGCAATAGAGATAGTCATGGTAGGTGAAAAAGCATGAGAGGTTCTCTGGTAATACATCGCTTCTAATTGATCTAATAAACAGCATTCCATTATGTTTTATAATATATATTGGTTCAGAAAAAATGGGAAGTAGTCAGTTGCATAATAGCTCAATTCAAAGTAATCTTATGTTACTCTTTAAGGGGGATGGCAAGGATGAATCAATTACAGAATGAGCTATTTCAATTGAACCAATCTCAGAAAAGGTTATCATTAGTAGATACTGCTATGCGCAACTCGTTTCTTCTCCAGCTTAGTGAGGCTCTAACTGAGAAGAAAGATGAGATCTTCAAGGCGAATGCAGAGGATCTCACGGCTGCTGAAGCTGAGAACCTAGCTTTACCTCTCCTTAAACGACTTAAATTTGATGATGAAAAACTTGCTTCCGCCTGTTTAGGCCTTACACAGATAGCGGCCTTGAAAGACCCTATCCATGTGACTAAACTCAGGAGAGAACTTGACGAAGGATTGCTCCTTACACAGGAGACTTGCCCTATCGGTGTGATAGGGATGATCTTTGAATCAAGACCTGATGCATTGATCCAGATTGCAGCACTTTGTCTGAAGAGTTGTAATGGAATAGTTCTCAAAGGTGGTTCAGAAGCATTAAGGACCAATCGAGTCCTCACGCGTATCATAAAAGAGGTAAGTAGTAAGGTACTTCCGGATGAGATCTCTGACCGTTGGATCACGCTCTTAGAGAGTAGAGAAGCGGTAACTGAGATGTTAGAACTCAATAAACTCATAGATCTTATCATTCCAAGAGGTTCTAATGAGTTTGTCCAATACATCATGAATAATACGACTATCCCAGTCTTAGGACATGCAGATGGTATCTGTCATTGTTATATTGATGAGAGTGCCGATATGAAGAAAGCTGTGAGAATCTCAGTAGATTCTAAATGTCAATATGTCGCAGCATGCAATGCTATAGAGACGATCCTTATTCATGAGAAAGCCGCTGCTAGGGTCTTACCAGAACTAGCAATAGGATTAAAAGTTGCAGGGGTTGAGATCAGAGGGGATGAGCTTGTCTATTCAATGATAGATTGTATCAAAGCAGAAGATTCTGACTGGTCAGAAGAATATCTTGATCTGATCATCTCTATCAAGATCGTTCCTGATACTACGAGTGCGATTGCACATATTAATAGATTTGGTTCTTCTCATACGGATGTGATCGTTACAGAGGATGGGAAACAGGCAGAGTTCTTCTTGGAAGCGGTCGATTCTGCTGATGTCTATTGGAACTGCAGTACCAGATTCGCAGATGGGTTCAGATATGGACTTGGTGCAGAAGTCGGGATCAGTACTCATAAGATTCATGCTAGGGGACCTGTAGGACTTGAAGGTCTGATCAGTTATAAATGGAAACTTCGCGGGAATGGTCAGATCGTCGCAGATTATAGCGGTGAACAGGCAAGGACTTTTACTCATAAGGACATCTTATAGGGATATTGAGGATATGATTGTGAACAGGGACTTCTCAGGCAGTAAAAGAATTGTGATAAAAGTTGGTACGAACCTATTGAGCACCTCCGGTGGTGTTGATATGCAATTCATGGAAAAAGTCGTACATGAGATTCAGATGCTCAAAACTATGGGGTACAAACCTCTATTAGTCAGTTCCGGTGCTATAGGTATGGGTGCTAAAGAGCTAGGGATCACTAAACCGTCGACGAACATCATAAAACGTCAGGCTTTTGCTTCGATAGGACAACCACTTCTCATGCATAAATATCGATTACTCTTCTCCTCCTACGATATCATAGTATCTCAGATCCTGCTTACCCGTAGTGTGTTGAACAATAGGAGGAGTTTCCTCAATCTCAAAAACTCAGTGGAGGATCTCCTCGATATGGGAGTAATACCTATCTTCAATGAGAATGATTCAATTTCTACTGATGAGATTGGTACAGCATTCGGGGATAATGATAGTCTAAGTGCCCTCATTGCGAGCAAGATTGATGCAGATCTGCTCATCCTCCTTACTGATATTGATGGTCTATATACAGGGAACCCTAAGAAAGATCCTGAAGCTCGAATGATGTACCATATCGAAAAGGTCGATGAAGCGGTTATCTCTTGGGCCTCAGGTGCTGGTTCTTCTTTCGCGACCGGAGGAATGAAGACTAAACTGACAGCCGTTCAGATAGCTTCACAAGCTGGTTGTGGGTGTGTCATCGCAAAAGGAACTGAACCTAATATCTTAAAACGGATCATGTCTGGAGAAGAGGTTGGAACCTATTTTCAACCTGCCCAACGAAAGTCACAACGGGAACGTTGGATCTTGCAGACAACCACGACAGGAAAGATAATCGTTGATGATGGTGCGCTCGATGCTCTGAAAAGACATAAGAGCCTCCTTCCTTCTGGGATCATAGGTGTTGAAGGGGTTTTTGACAGAGGTACAGTCGTGATGATCAATGAATCTGCGAAAGCAGT
This sequence comes from uncultured Spirochaetales bacterium, assembly GCA_964564075.1. Taxonomy (GTDB): domain Bacteria; phylum Spirochaetota; class Spirochaetia; order CAKZLE01; family CAKZLE01; genus CAKZLE01. Next base: position 1,279 of record CAZLZY010000218.1, on the reverse strand, counting down.
TCCATCTTTTACGAGCAGTGAGATAGAGAATCTCATTGGAATGCACAGTAGTACCATCAGAGATACCATCGGTAATGATAGACGTGATGTGATAGCACGACCAGAAGATATTGTCTTCTTGGATGATTGAGGAATCGATGCAGAATAGTGAAATGGTATCGGTATACTCCTTTGTGATCATGCTCAGAAAGGACTACCGCGATAGAACAGCTGAAAGGGAACACCTCCATGCACTGATCGAGGATCTTCATGACCGATTTCATGTCCCTATCTTGATATTTCTCTATAAGGGTAATAATGCCTCTTTGATGAAATTATCATTATCCTCTGAACTTATACATACTATCATCTTTGAAGAATACTCCTCAGCAGGTCACTATATAAATAGTGCTTTAGAACAGGTGAAGAGTCCCTACTGTTGTGTCTTATGGAATGATACCGATATAGGCATCTCACTTGATGAACAGTTAACTAGATGGTTGTTAGAGCAGAACTGTATATGTGCTGTGCCCTTTTCCTATGATAATCAGGATGAACTCCTACCTTCTATCCCGATACCCCTCTACCATAAGGATCGAGGTTATGAGATCATGCCAGTATTCCCTGTTTATGAAGGGAAAGATGTGTTCTTTCCTTCTGATTATATGGGAATCTACGATGTAGAACTCTTTAAGAGCATTCATGGTTATGATACAGTATTCATAGAAGGTTTTTGGCAGTTGTCGGATTTTGGGTTCTCTTCATGGCTAAGAGGTAAGCAGGTAAAAGTCTGTCTTGCTCTAAGAATCCGTTATCTCGATACACCTCCAGTGCTTAACACTTCTAGATCGACACATAAGAGACGTTTTGAAGCGAAACACTTCAAATTCTCCTTGGATGCGGAGCATAAGGTTCAGATCTCAAGATGGAACAGGAAACTGATCCCTGATCATTTGAAAGATGATTATAGAAGAGAATCAAAGGTCTTGTGTCTTCAAGGAAAAGAGTTGATAGCAGAATGGAGACATGGAGATTAGGAGTGAGCAGATGAAAAGAATAGTACTTGCAACAGTGATCATGATCCTTACAACACTGCCATCCCTATCTTCAGCTGAAGCATTCTTCTCTTTACCTGTAGCAACGGTAATCCTTGATGCTGGACATGGCGGGAAAGATCCTGGAGCCGTAGGGAAGCTCACATCTGATGGACAGTCCTTGGATATATTCGAAAAAGAGATAAATCTTCAAATAATACATTTGATCGGCCAGAGTCTAACCGAACTCTATCCAAGTATAGAGG
>CAZLZY010000217.1:0-4553 GCA_964564075.1 uncultured Spirochaetales bacterium | reverse complement strand
GTGATCGACGTGATCATTCATAATGCAGCATCTTTTGATATTTCACAGAAGGAAACAATACAGAGTTCAGATGGGATAGAGAACATCTGGGCTACAGACCCTATAGGTCCCGTTCTCTTAACGGAACTACTGCTTGAGAATATCAAGGCCTCAGCTGATGGAAGGATCATCACTGTGGCCTCAAAAGGTCTTATCGTAAAACCCCTTCTAACGGTCGATCTAGATGATCCTGAATTCAAGAAGAGAAGATTCTCCGTAACGAATGCCTACTACCAGGCCAAGCGTGCACAGGGGATCTATACCTATTATCTCGCTGACCGATTGAAAGATACCAAGGTCACTGCAAACTGTATTCGTGTGAACAATGTGAAGATCGATATCTCTAGATACCCCGATGTCAGTAAATTCATGAAATGGCTCTATAGTGTAAAATCTAAGAAATCGATAACTCCCGAAGCAATGGCTAAGACCTATACCTATGCTGCTACCTCCTCTAAGATGCATATGCGAACAGGGCTCTATCTCAATGAACATCAGCAACCGGTCAAATCGGTGAAGTATACCTATGATAGAGAAGTATGGGATAAGGTGATGAAGCTAACGGCTACCTTTGCTCCTGAACTAGAGGGGCTAGTCTAGATGGGTAGGCGAGTGACTATTGATGAGAAGAGACTTCTTGAGATAGCTCTAGGAGAGTTCTCCTCCAAAGCTTTTGATGAAGTCTCAGTGAATAGTATCATCGAAGAGGCTCAGATAAGTAAAGGTTCCTTCTACTACCGGTTCGCTGATAAATATGAACTATACGTGACACTTCTTAAACTAGCTGCAGATGCTAAATGGGAGTTTATATCGGAGAATATCACCATTCCAGAGACTCAAGATATTTTCTCTTTGTTACTTGTACAGGCAGAAGCAGGCTTCTCCTTTGCAAAAGAATATCCAATTTATGCGAATCTTGCGAAACGATTCATCCTTGAGAAAGGGAGTAGGCAATACGAGAGGGCTAGAGTGGGCCTCTACACTGAAGACAGCTCTGGTCTAGATAAGATGATCGATGCCTCATATGCAGCAGGTGAGTTCCAAAAGGACTATTCAAAGCCTTTTGTGAAATCCATGATCTCCTTCCTATTCTCATCCTTTGATCAGATCTTTCAGGACTCTGAGGAGGAACCTCAGGAGCTGATCAAGCAGCTGATCAGAAGTATGAGATATGGGCTATCTTCTCAGGAAGATTGATCTTAGGTCTATGGGCCTTTTCTAAGAGCTCTTACCGCATTCGATCGGTATGGAGAGCGTGAACAGAGAACCTCTGCCCACTACTGATTCGATGGAGATAGACCCTCCAAGGATCTTTGCATGCTCTTGTGCTATATAGAGTCCAATTCCCTCTCCTCCAATATGTTTCGTCTGATCTGCCCGATAGTATGCCTGAAAGATCTTACTGGTATCCTCGGATGAGATACCGACCCCAGTATCCTTCACTATGATACTCAGTCGCTGTTCATCTGAGGTGTAGCTGATAGAGACTGTCCCATCTCTATCAGTATACTTATAGGCATTCGTGAGGAGATTATAGAGGATCTGATTGAGTTTATGCTTATCGGTGCGTAGTGCTAATCTTTGTGCTGTCTCAAGTTCGAAGGTGATGTTCTTCTTCTTGAACTGAAACGATAGGCCATTGTGGATATGTTTGATGAAATGATGGAACTCGAACTCCTCGATAATGAGTTCTTGGACCTCTTTTTCATCATCTATCATCTCACTCATATGTGAGATGACGGAGGTGACCTGTTCTATCTGATCTTTAAGTGTATCCATCTCTTCGGGAGTTACCTCCATCAAACCCTCTTCGATGCCTTCGAGGTGTATCTGAAGTACTGTCAAAGGGGTCCTGCTCTGATGAACAAGTTCATCTAAGAGAGCTTTCCTACTCTGCTGTCTCATTCGTAATCTCGTATGATAGTCATAGAGGATATCTCTAATAGCATTGATCTCCCTGATATTGGTCTTCGCAGGGATCGATGAATCCCCAACCTGAAGATCATTGGCAAGTTCTGCTGTCTCACGTAATGATCGTGTCATCAGAGAACTGATGATGATCCCGAAAGCTAAAGAGAGTAGGAGAGCGATAGATACAGCTATGATACTGTTGAGAAGGAGGTTCCTGATAAAAAGATGGTTGATCGTCTGATTCTCTGGAGGTCCTAGCCGTGTGATCCTAACGGTACCAAGGAGAGTATCCCCATCTATGATCGGGATATCCTGGATATCGATGTCATCCTCTTCATACTTTGGCAGATCTATTGGAACCGGGCTCTTGATGTTTGAGAGAGATACTCCAGCATTTGAGAAGATCTCGATCTCAGTGATCGGTTCCTGAATATAGAGCTTCAAGGTGTTTCGTAACTCATCTTGAGATAGCTCATCTGTTGCCATCAACTGCTCTAACGAGAGGATCAGGTCATTCACGTTAGTCCTATAACGTTCAGTATAGACTCTTGTGTTTGAGTTGTCTGTGAGACCGGCTAAAAGGATCGTACTCATGAGGACTGAGATCACCACGATAGATGATAAGGCTGCCAGCCAAAGTTTACGAATAGTCATATAATCACTCCCGAGCTTGAATACAGGGCTAAAAACATGAGGGAATATCTCATAGTGATAGTCAAAAATCATCAGTGATCAGATAGGATTTACATAGAATTTACATGAAGAGGTCCTTCTCATTCATTCAGTTATCAGAGCATCAAGATGCTTTAGGAGGCATGAGATCATCAGTATCCCTTTGGGGAATAGTTGCATACCTCTCTTAAAGTAGGTACAATCACACATCTTTATCTTACGGAGGGGCATATGGCAAAGCTCTGGCAAAAGGACTACTCACTAGATTCACTTATCGAATCATATACTGTCGGGAATGATTATCTTCTCGATGTAGAACTCGTAGCGGCCGACTGCTTCGCAAGTGCAGCACATGCGACGATGCTCGAATCTATCGATATCCTTCGAGCCGAAGAGCTTGAGACATTGAAAGCAGGCCTTCAGGCTATCCTCCGTGATGAGACTTTTGAGATCAAGAAAGAGGATGAAGATTGTCATACGGCGATAGAACAGTATCTGACAGAATATGCAGGTGAATCTGGTAAGAAGATCCATACGGGTAGAAGCAGGAACGATCAAGTACAGACCGCTTTACGTATCTGGATGAGAGACTTCCTCCTGTCTATGATCGAAGAGAGTACCGCTCTCGTAAAAGTCATAGCTGATTTTGCACAGAGCCATGCTAAGATCCCCATGCCTGGTAGAACTCATATGCAGGTAGCGATGCCATCATCTGTCGGATTATGGGCAGCAAGTTATGCTGAAGAGCTCTTTGATGAATCCGAACATCTTGCCAATGTTCTCAATCTGATCGATCAGTCCCCACTTGGGGCTGCGGCAAGTTACGGTGTACCTCTTCCTCTTGATAGAGAGATGACAGCAGAACTCATGGGCTTCTATAAGGTCCAGAACAATGTACTGTATGCGAACAACTCTCGAGGTAAGTTCGAAGCGATCATCGTTGATGCACTTGATTATATAACGCTCACCCTGAGCAAGATCGCTCAGGATCTGATCCTCTATTCGATGCCAGAATTCGGATACTTCAGTCTTCCTGCACGATTATGTTCAGGATCGAGTATCATGCCTCAGAAGAAGAACCCTGATGGACTCGAACTGACTAGGTCGAAATCTGCTATCGTCTCTGCTTGTTCCATGCAGATCAAGAATATCATACGATCCCTTCCTTCTGGGTATAACAGAGACTTCCAAGATACCAAGGACCCGCTCATGAAAGCCGCTCACGCTGCTTTCCAGTCGGTTCAGGTAATGAAGCTCACTTTCTCTGAACTCGTGGTTCATGGGGATGTTCTGATGAAGTCATATATCCCAGAGATCTATGCGACGGATAAAGCATTGAACCTTGTTGCCTCTGGTATGAGTTTTAGAGATGCCTATCGTGAGGTAGGACTCAATCTTGAAGATGTAGCAGAGCTCGATCCGATCGAGACTCTTACTAACAGGACCTCGACAGGGACCCCAGGTAACCTTCGTCTTGATAAACTCTATAGGGAGATAGACCTGATGTCAGAACTCATCGAGCAAAAGAAGAGCCACGTACAGCAAGCTATACATGGCCTTTTCCCTGAGCTCGGAGAGATCAGGTTCTTCTCGAAAGAGTAGTACTTCTAGGTAGGTTCGATCAGATAGAGGGACTCTGCAATATTGATACAATAATCCCCAATATGCTCTAGGTGTCGTACCTTATCGAGAAGGAGAAGCTCTGTCTTTACATGTGCTCCAGCCTTAAGGTCATTCTGAGCTAACAATCTCATGCTGTTACGCATCTCATTGACTTTTTCTTCGAATTCATTCGCAATCTGGAGGTCCGTGTTCGTGACCTTCTGATCAAGATGATTTCGTGTGAAATCGATGAACTGCTGAACAAGTTGTTGATACTCATCGAGTTTAATATGAGCATTCTTTGAGAAATGATATCCCTTATTATATCG
>CAZLZY010000216.1:0-4561 GCA_964564075.1 uncultured Spirochaetales bacterium | reverse complement strand
CTGTTCTGATCCAGAAGTCGATGCGATCATCATCTCGACACCGAACTACACCCATATTGAAGTGATTAGAGAGGTTGTTAAGTATAAGAAGCATATACTCCTTGAAAAACCTATGGCTACCACCGTAAAAGATGCTTGGGAGATCACGAAGATCGCTGAATCATATCCTGCAGTCTTTCAGATAGGTCTGCAGTATAGGTATAAATCAATCTATACTGAGGCAATATATGAGGTGAAAGAGCGCTGTTCGATCGGGAGTATCAAGACCATCTCGATCGCAGAACATAGAGTTCCTTTTCTCGATAAGGTGAATCAGTGGAATAAGTTCTCAAAATATTCTGGTGGAACCCTTGTTGAGAAGTGCTGTCACTACTTTGACCTGTTCAATCTATTTGCTGATTCTAGGCCTATGACAGTATTTGCCTCTGGGTCTCAGGCTGTTAATTATAAAGATTTCAGTTATGAGGGGAAGCCTTCAGATATTCTTGATAATGCGATGGTCATAGTAGAGTACGAGAATGGAGTCAGAGCCAATTTTAATCTCTGTATGTTTGCGCCGATGTTCTATGAGGAAATAGTCCTCTGTGGGGAGCAGGGGAGGATAACAGCTCATGAGAAGCAAGATTTTCTCTCTTCTGAAGGGGTTGTGAGCCATATGCAGGTTCATACTAACTCTGGATTGCCTGCAAGAGTTATGACTCCTAAATATCCATTTGAGATTGAGAACCTGGGGCATAATGGAGCTACGTTCTTTGAGCATATTCAGTTCATTAACAATATTCTCGATCTACCGACTAATTCAGCTACCGTCTCAGAAGGTTTCTGGGCAGTTGTAGTTGGTGCAGCAGCTCAAGAAGCTATTAAGGAAAAGAAGCCTATTCACGTACAGGAGTATTTGAAAGAATGTGGTATTGATATCACAAAATAGTCTTACACATTAACATCATAAGTCTGATTCCCTGGCAGTCACCATTATTGTCCTCTTGGTGACTGCCAAATTTTATAGTCTTATCTGTTGTTTCTATCGATCTTTCTCTGAAGTTTCGGCAATATCCTCTTTCGTAATCGAATCGATTTAGGAGTGATCTCAACTAACTCATCATCTCTGATTATGGTCAAAGCCGCTTCAGGTGTGAGGGGAGTGATCGGAGTCAATATGTTGTGGTCATCCTTACCAGATGATCGCATGTTTGATAACTGCTTTGCTCGGCAAGGGTTCACATCAAGGTCATTCTCTCTGTTATGCTCTCCAACGATCATTCCTTCATAGACTAGATCTCCAGGAAGGACGAACATCTTCCCTCGAGCCTCAAGTCCAAAAATACCATAAGCAACTGCATTCCCTTGTCTATCCGCAACAAGCGATCCGGTCTTTCTTGTTGGGAAATCCCCTTTATAGGGTTCATAACCAAGGCTGTAGGAGTTGATGATACCAGTTCCCTTTGTATCTGTTAAGAATTGGTCTCTATAACCGATGAGAGATCTTGCAGGAATAGCGAACTCGATCTGTATTCTTCCGGTATGATGATTCATATAGTTGGTCATGATACCTTTCCTCTGTAGGAGGGTATCAGTGATAACACTAGAGAACGCCTCTTCGATATCAACGATGAGGTTCTCGATAGGTTCGAGTTTCTTCCCATGCTCATCTTTCTTGAAGATGACATGAGGTCTACCAACACAGAATTCGAATCCTTCTCGTCTCATGGTCTCGATGATGATAGCCATCTGGAACTCTCCACGACCATTCACGATGAAACCATCTCCATCAGGAGCTTTATCTATTCTCAAGGCTACATTACTAAGAGCCTCTCTTTCAAGTCTTTCTAAGATCCTGCTTCCCTGAACAAACTTTCCCTCTTGTCCGACATATGGAGAGTTACTTGGGGTGAATCTCATAGATACGGTAGGATCATCAACGGTGATCCTTGGTAGGGCGATAGGTGCTTCAGGAGTACAGATCGTATCACCGATAGTAATATCATTGACTCCTGAAAGGATCACGATATCACCAGGTTCTGCCTGATCTACCACTTCTAGTTTAAGACCTCTATATACTTGGATCTTGGATACCTTCAAAGGTCTCGGGGTTCCATCCTCTCCGATACAGACCAGTTTGTCACGCATATAAAGAGTTCCACCATGAACTTTACCGATAGCCATTCTTCCTAGGTAGTCAGAATAGTCAAGGTCAGATACCAACAGGTGAAAAGGAGCTGCTGGATCGTATACTGGCCCGGGCATATGTTTGATGATCGTATCCATAAGTGGTGCTAGAGTCTGTGTATCATCATCCAGGGAGAACTTTGCGATACCATCTCGCCCATTCGAATAGATAACAGGACATTCGAGGTGCTCATCATCTGCTCCTAAGTCAATGAGAAGTTCTAAGACCTCGCTATAGACCTCTTCAGCACGAGCATCCTGTCTATCGATCTTATTGATCAAGATGATGATCTCATGATTCATACTCAAAGCTTTCTGTAGAACGAATCGAGTCTGTGGAAGTGGGCCTTCAGCAGCATCAACAAGTAGGACGACACCATCTACCATAGAGAGGGCTCTTTCGACCTCTCCACCAAAATCGGCGTGGCCTGGAGTATCAAGGATATTGATTCGAACCCCTTTCCAGATCACTTCACAGTTCTTCGCTGAGATAGTGATCCCTTTTTCCCTTTCCAAGTCTCCTGAGTCCATGGCTCGTTCAGCAAGTTCTTCATGCTGGCTAAGCAGTCCGCTCTGCTTGAACATGGAGTCTACTAGAGTTGTCTTACCGTGGTCTACATGTGCAATGATCGCGATATTTCGGATAGATTCATTGATTACTAATGATGAATCTGTAGTTGTTTGTTCCATAATATTTCCTCTTTTGGGTAAGGAAATAAATTGTACTCGATTGACAATATTTTGGGTTTTAAGTAAAACCCGATGTGACACTATCCTATTGGGTTCTGAATAGCAAGAGGATGGACTCAAATACGTATTAAATTCATGAAAAATTTTGTGCTAAATGCAAAACAGGGGGTGATTTAGCCTGATTATCAGAAAGATATATAATAAATAATTTGAGATTACTAGATATCGTACCTTTCGAAGCTCAGATCGGGAAAAGGGAAGTTGTGTATCATCCTACAGGTATACATCAATAACTTTTTTCTTCCTACCTTTTAGTTGTTCGTTAGACTCATGATTGGGGCTGCGGTAGCGTGTAGGGGAATACTGATGTCTTTTAGATAATTTCCCGCAGATCTCATCGGCTATCTATAAGGTAGCGTTTCTCATTTGAACTATTTTAAAAAACTATTTGACAAATAATAGTTAAACACTTTAGAATATAATGAAATGTTAAACTGAAAGATAAGACACCAAATACATTCTTGATCTCTAAGGAGAAGAAGATGAAATCGATTCTTTATCGCATGACGGTCTGGGTCCTGCTTCTTGTTGTATGGATATTACTCGTATTACCAATACATCCACAAGAGATAATCGCTGGAGTGGTGATCTCCTTACTTATCGCCTTGATGCCCCTTCCAAATCTCTCAGTCTTCGAATCTATCAAATACACACCTAAAAAGATCCTTTATACCATCCTGTTCATAGGAGTCTTCTTATGGGAAGTATTCAAGTCCAATATTGATGTTGCGCTACGTGTCATCAAACCGATCATCCCGATCAGACCTGGGATCGTGAAGGTGAAGACTCATCTAAGATCCTCATTAGGGCGATTAGCTCTAGCTAATGCTATAACGCTGACTCCTGGTACCATCACGGTCGATATCATAGATGAATTTCTCTATATCCATTGGATATCAGTAGATGCAGAGGATGTGGATCAGGCAACAGAGAAGATCGTATCTCATTTCGAGAAATATCTGGAGGTGATCTTTGGCTGATCTCATCTATTCAATAGCAGGTAGTATCGCATTGCTGGCATTTGTCATCTCATTCTATCGAATCATATTCGGTCCAGATCTTGCTGATCGTGTTGTAGCTTTAGACACTATGACCATCCTCTCATTATCTGGGATCGTATTTCTCACACATCTTCTTGGAAGGATGATCTATATCGATATTGCCCTCGTATATGGACTCATGAGTTTTCTTGGGGTGATCGCTGTAGCGCGTTACATGGAAAGGGGGTTGTAGATGGTCTTAGAGATCTTTGGTGCATTGATCGCTTTCATTGGTTCCCTGTTTCTCTTACTGGCTTCAATCGGTATCATCCGAATGCCTGATACCTATAACAGGATGCAGGCTGGAACAAAGGCCTCTACCTTGGGGAGTCTTCTCTTCTTCTTAGGTATCGGGTTAGGCCATTCAGGATTATGGGGAAAGCTCTTAGTCCTGACGGTATTCGTTCTGATCACGAATCCATTATCATCACATATTCTCGCACGAGCTCTCCATTTCATTGGAAAATCTCCTTTGTTGGAAGGGTATGACAGTCGTGATGATCTTGCAGATGACCTGGATCAGAAGGAGGGGCTATGATCATAGTCTATAGTATATTGGGTCTACTCATGCTGATCGCTGCAGTCGCTGCGATACAGATGCGTCA
>CAZLZY010000215.1:0-4603 GCA_964564075.1 uncultured Spirochaetales bacterium | reverse complement strand
ACAGGTTGGAAAGGGTGGTCTTTCAAAGACACCGATGAAGAATCTGATGCAGTTGCTGCAGCATTTATAGGAATTGGATTCGTATATGAGGATAAGCTATCTATCATATCTGAAGGTAGACCAGAATGGGTCACTGGAGAGTTTGGTATCTTAAAGGCCTCCTGTATCTCTGTTCCTCTCTCAATAAAACTCTCTTTTGAAGAGATCGCTTTCCGAGTGAACCACTCAGAATCTAAAGGATTTCTGATCAGTAGTAATAGCATCTCTAAACTCGTCAAAGCTTGGGAACATATCGAGACCCCCCCTATCATCATCTACCTTGATGAGGTTGATGATAACTTCAAAAAGACGGTCAAAGCCTTGAAACTGAAGAGAGGAGAGACTATCTTCACATGGCAAGATATTCTCGCCCTTGGTGCTAAAAAGCTCTCAAAAGAGCCAGATTGCATAAAAGATATCGAGAAGAAGATCGATGAGAATGATGTCGTGAATATCTGTTATACTTCTGGAACTACAGGGAATCCCAAAGGGATCATGCTCACCCACGTGAACTATTTCACGAATGCGCTCGATGCTGTCAAACTTGTAGACATTCCGGATGCTGAGTTCTCAACACTCGTCATCCTTCCCCTTGACCATTCCTTTGCCCATACAGTTGGTACATATGCCTCACTTCTGAGAGGTATCACCTTGAATTTTGTAGATGCCCGTGGAGGTTCTATGAATATCATCAGGAATATCCCGAAGAATCTCGTAGAGACCGACCCCTCATTCTTGCTGACAGTCCCCTCATTATCTGGGAACTTCATGAAGAAGATCGTCGCTGGAGTAGCGAAGAAGGGTGGGATCATTAATAAGATCTTTACCGCAGGCGTCGCTGCTGGGATCAAGCTCAATGGTGATGGGTTCAATAAACCATCAATATGGGTAAGATGCATCAATTTCTTCCCACACAAGCTTGCCTCAACTTTGGTATTCCCTAAAGTTCGTGAGATATTCGGGACGAAGTTGGAGTATTGTATAGGAGGAGGAGCTCTTCTAGAGGTTCGTCAACAGAACTTCTTTGCCAGTATCGGTGTTCCTGTATTTCAAGGATACGGATTGACTGAAGCAGCTCCCATCATCTGTTCGAATACTCCAAAAAGACATAAGTTCGGAACCTCAGGTGTCGTAGTCCCAAGTATCATCTGTAAGATCATGAAATCTGAGACTGAAGAGGCCATTGTAGGAGAGAGAGGTGAGATAGTCATTCAAGGTGAGAATGTGATGAAAGGCTATTATAAGAATGAGAAAGCTAGTAAAGAGGTCCTTCGAGATGGATGGCTCTGGACTGGAGACCTTGGATATTACGATGAGGATGATTTCCTCGTGGTAACAGGAAGATCAAAAGCTCTTCTCATAGCACCGGATGGAGAGAAGTACTCACCTGAAGAGGTAGAGGAAGCAATCATCAATCACAGTGAAGCCGTTAATCAGATCCTTGTATATAATGATCATAAGATCTTTACCTCAGCACTCGTGACACTTGATAAGATGGAAGTGAAGTCATGGGCAGATGGTCTTATTGGCTCAGATGACGAGAAGGTTGATACACTTCTCAAGATGATTGTGGATGATCTAGACCGATACAAGACGGAAGAGCCAGGACTCATCCCAAAACAGTGGGGACCTGATACCTACGAGATCATTGCAAAAGAGTTCTCTGAAGAGGATAAACTGATCAACTCAACCATGAAGATGGTACGATATAAGGTCATTGAGAGATATCAAGATAGGATCGATGCTATGTATGATGAGCGAGATTACTTCAATGATCGCAATAGAGCAGTAATAAAAGAGCTCTTCTTATCATAAGTAATAGGCCGTTCTCACGAGATGAGAACGGCTTTTTAGTGCTCTAATTTTTACACTTTTTTGATAATCGTCAGAGAAAGAAGATATATTATTAATTCAGTAAGTTTGTTATAATTTTTTCTTTAAAATTACAAAATACCATGTATAATGAATATGTTGTCATATCGACAATATCGCGATTGCCGGATCTGCGATTTTTTGTTACCTATCGATCAATATTGGTCATAGGATGCAAAAGGGGGTTACCGCTTCTCCTTCCATTTATGGGAGAGCGGTTTTTTTACGCCCTTTTGGTTTTATACTTACTAAAGATTTTAAAAATATATTCAAAAATCTTAAAAAGAATACTATAATACTCATCTTATATGCTAAGCTAGATTTTACTTTGCTAAGGAGTGTTGTATACATGAATGTTTTACGAAAGACTATTATGATTGGGCTCATTTTGTTCCTGTTCATAATAACAGGCTGTGACCCTTGGTCGACTTACCCCTCAACTGATAAACATGGTGGGAATCCCTATGATGGAGCATTGGTTTGGGAAGAAGTATCAGATAGCTCCCCTTGGGTCGCTAGATACAGACATACTTCAGTAGTATTTGAAGATAAACTTTGGATACTTGGTGGATATGGATACCAGGGAATCACTAAAGACAGTTATTTAGAAGATGTCTGGTCCTCTGTAGATGGAGTCTCCTGGGAACTTGAGACGATGGATGCCCCGTGGCATGGACGAACCGGTCATAGTGTTGTGGTACTAAATAATAAGCTATTTCTCATCGGTGGTTATGCCGTTGATGAAGATGGAGAGAGTACCCATAATACTAACCACTATATGAATGACGTCTGGGAATCTTCAGATGGTGAGACATGGACACAGGTAACAGAAAGCACTCCTTTTGGAGACAGAGCATACCATGAAGCTGTGGTAGTTGATGTCGATGGGACTGATACGATATATGTCATCGGGGGTAGGAATAAAGGTGTTGATTACTATGATGATATCTGGAAATCGACTGATGGAGAGAACTGGACTCAAGTCCTCTTACCTGATGATAAAGACAGGCTTGGGAAACGAGCTGCAATGGCTGTTTCAGTTGTTGGTACGAAAGTCTACATAGAAGGTGGTTATACACCGGATTATGAGATTGCTCAGGTGGATTAGAATGACTGGGCGAGGGTTCGGATCTTCGATGCACAGACCGAAACAGTAAGTAAGGGAGACAGACCTGATGGAGCGCCCTACTATAACCGTGCTTTTATGAAGATGGTTCCCTATGCAGGACAGCTTTATCTTTTCAGTGGCTTAGATGTGAGAAGAGAGTATAATATGCAATATAAAGAATTATATTCGACATGGACCTATTCCTACGACAATGCTGATAATTGGGCTATGGATTCTGATGGATCAGGATTCGGTCCACGTTATGGATATACGGCTGAAGTGTTTGATGATGGTGATGGTGAGAAGATCTGGATCCTTGGAGGGTATTCCAACAAGGGACCCCGGAATGATGTCATGACAGCAGAGATGGGAGACTAACCATGAAAAGAATATTACTACTACTCTTACTTATATCTATATCTATCATGGGCATCACGGCAAACACTGATACCGATCTAGGTTGGGAATTCCATATCATCGATAATAATTTCTTCTATCCTAACTATATTGCCGATCCTTTCTCTTCTCGATTCGAGGCAAGTTCTCGAACTCTTACGATAAATGAGGTAGCACTTGATGACGATGGTCGTCTAGATATCACAGCAGGAACAAGGTTCTCATTATTCTCCTATAGATCTGTAGAGAATCCAAAGATCGGAGCTCAGCTTGACCTCTGGCTGACTGTTCCCATGTATATGGAAGGAAGAAGCAATGACTTCCTTGAACTGGATGGTATCTATTCACTCGGATTGGTTCTTTCTCCAGCAGAATGGATCACGGGAAGGATCTCACGACATCATATCTGTACTCATGCTGGTGATGAGATCGATACCCATTCTGATGGCGATTCCTCTATTGATTATGATCCAACCGCTAACTTGACCTCTTCTACCTATGTGCGAGATGATTTTGGCCTTTCCTTAGCTATTAAACCTCTCTACATCATTGATGAAGAATGGATCAATGATTCCCTTCTCCTCTATGGAGATTTCTATTTCTTCTGGCCGGGTGAAGACTCGCTAGGAGAGAGACAGATAAAGCCTGCACATGAGGCCTATAGATGGTTCAATGTTGGAGCGGAGCTAAAGACTCCCAAGTTATTTGATGGACCGAGTTTGTTCGTAGCAGGGAATATCAGCTACTGGGAAGAACTCGCATGGATGCCTAGTTATTCATTAGATGCTGGGATCGAGATCCCAGGAGCTTTTGATGATCTCTCCTTACGTGTCTCCTATAACTATTATAATGGTAGATCCTTGATGAACAACTTCTATAACCGAAGAGAGGAATTCACAGGAATTTCAATCAGTGTAGATAAATAGAGCCCAATAAGACAGCTCTGGAAAAGATTTACCAGAGCTGTCTCCTAATTCTTTTTAACAACTTAATTCTTTCCTATTTCTCATAGACATACGACTTTTCTCATGCTATAGTTACTTTCACAAAGTAAGTAATAGTCTTGTTGATATAAGGGGTGGTGGGTTTATGGCAGAGCAAGAAGTACAGGATATAATCGCTGATCTTGTAGCAAAAGCAAGAGTAGCTCAAGAACAGGTAGCAAATTATACACAGGAACAGATCGAT
>CAZLZY010000214.1:0-4618 GCA_964564075.1 uncultured Spirochaetales bacterium | reverse complement strand
TATAGTAGCGATCTCTCGATAGTTCAATTCACTATACTCTTTAAGTACAAGCACTGCTCGTAACTTTTCCGGTAACTTATGTATTGCTTCTCGAACAAGAGCACATGTCTCTTTGCCAAGAACCTCATTCTCTCCAGTCTTTAGAACAGGTTTAGTCTGTTTCTTTATCTTCTCAACAGCTACCTGTTCTCTTCCCTTTCTCTTCACATAGTTGATCGACAGGTTCTTAGTCACACGGATTAACCAATATTTCGCCTCATCAATCGATGGAAATGAAAGGCTCCGGTTATAAAACCTGATAAAAGCTTCCTGACAGATGTCCTCTGATGCATCCATATTATAGGTAACATGGTAAGCAACACGCATCAAAACAGGGAAGACTTCTTTATAAACTAGTTGAAAAGACTCATACCCGTTACTTTTAACTTCCATAACTATTAACAACACACCATAAAATAAGTTACATGATTGATTTCCATTTTGTGCCAGAAGCGGTATCTTTTATCTCAATACCCTGTTCTAACAGTATATCACGAATCTCATCTGCCCTTATAAAGTTTTTATTTTTCCTGACAGTCTCACGCTCTTGAATCAGAGCAAGAAGTTCAGAACTCAAATCCTGTACTTCGTCAACCACCACTCCATCTATTCGCAATCCGAGGACTTTGTCAATATCATAGAGTATAGTGATCTTCTCACTAGGAGTCAAATTTCCTTCTTTTAGTACCGCCCAGACTACCGAAAGGGCTCTTGGCATGTTCAGGTCCCTAAAGACGGCTGCTTTGAACTCTTCGATATATTTTAAAGCTGTTTCTGAAAGGTCTTCGATTCTTACAGAAGAAGCTCCCTCTTCTAACAATTTCTTGACTCGAGATACGAGATTATTTCGAGCTGTCTTTGCTGAATCCAGTGATGCAAAAGAGAATTGGAGCTGGGATCTATAGTGTCCACCAAGACAGAAGTATCGGTAATCCATCGGATCGTACCCTTTCTTCTTCAAGAAAGAAAGTGTGAGGAATTCCCCTTTGGATTTCGACATCTTTCCAGTATCATCAAGAAGGAACTCACCATGGATCCAGAATCTGACCCAAGGACTCTTTCCTGTAGCAGCTTCAGACTGAGCGATCTCATTCGTATGATGGACCGGTATATGATCAGTTCCACCACAATGGATATCGAACTGTTCACCAAGGTATTTCATACTCATGGCACTACATTCTAGATGCCATCCAGGATAACCGACACCCCATGGGGAGTCCCAGGTCATCGCCTGTTTATCGAACTTCGAGTTCGTGAACCAGAGGACGAAATCTTTTGGATTACGTTTATTTGAATCTACTTCGACCCTCGCGCCTGATTTAAGTTCACTCAGATCGAGTCTTGCGAGTTTCCCGTATTCTGGAAATGTATCGATGCTAAAATAGACATTACCACCTGATACATACGTATGCCCATTATCTTCTAGTCTTTTGATCAAGTCTATCATCTCACCGATGTGTTCTGTTGCTTTACATGCAACGGTTGGTACTTCGATATTGAGATCCTTCGTATCATCGAAGAAGGCCTTGGTATAGTACTCTGCGATATCATAGACGCTTCTACCGGTCTCTTTTGATGTCTTGACCATCTTATCCT
Organism: uncultured Spirochaetales bacterium; assembly: GCA_964564075.1. Lineage (GTDB taxonomy): Bacteria > Spirochaetota > Spirochaetia > CAKZLE01 > CAKZLE01 > CAKZLE01. Next base: position 2,983 of record CAZLZY010000214.1, on the reverse strand, counting down.
CACCATCATCGCCATCACCGACAAGGTGACCGACATCAGTGACATTCATCACATGATTTACCTTATACCCGCTGTATTCCAATACTCTTCTGAGAATATCTTCAAAAACATAGGTTCTTAAGTTCCCGATATGAGCGTAATTGTAAACGGTTGGTCCACAGGTATAGAGCTTCACTTCATCAGGATTGATAGGAGTGAACTCCTCTAAACCTTTTTTCATAGTATTATATAGAGTTAATGACATATATGCCCCCAAGTTCAATAATAAATAACATGACCATTATATTTGCCCAAATGGGATTAATCCAGTACAATGGTACGTGTGCAATCCAATGTACGAGAAACAGGTGAAAAAATCAACATGGAACATTTAATACAAAAAGACATATTATTAGAGTCGTATACATCGATAAAAGCAGGTGGGATAGCAGAGTATGTTGCTCAACCTGAGAACTATGAGGAACTCTCTGGACTTCTAGCGTGGGCACAGGACCAAGATCGGCGTGTCAGTATCCTAGGAAGTGGGACAAACACCCTGATCTCAGAGAAAGGTGTCACGGGGCTACTCATCGATATCAAGAAACTAAGAAAGGTCCATACAAGAGGGACTTTACTCACCGCCTATGCGGGTAGTCCTATGGAGAAGGTCGTCAAAGTCTCTGCTGATGCTGGCCTATCTGGATTAGAATACTTCTCAGGTCTTCCCGGGACTGTGGGTGGGGCTGTATATGGTAATGCCGGATGTTTCGGCCATGAAGTTGCTGAAGCTATCGATTGGATCGAATATATGACTCCAGACGGGAATATGCATAAGATGCGTAAAGACCAGTATCTGTTCACCTACAGAGGGTCCCCCTGTAAATGTAATGGTTGGATCATCACAGAAATAGGTTTCAACCTTACTCCCAAACCCTCGATCACCATTCAGGAGAAAGCTAAGAAGTATAGACAGAAACGACGCGATATGGGTCACTATAGATACCCATCTCTTGGCTCTATATTCAAGAACCCGATCGATGAGAAGACGGGTGAAAGACTTTCTGCAGGAAAACTCATTGACGAAGCAGGATTGCTCGGTCATGCTGTTGGAGCTGCAAGAGTTGCGGAATATCATGGGAACATCATCATCAATCCAAAAGGAGAAGCTCTTTCTGATGACATTTACGAACTGATAGAGTATATTCAAATGCAGGTCAAGAAAAAACACGACATTACATTGGAATTGGAGATCAATCTACTAGGGAACTGGTAGGAGACGGTCAGTCATTTCTCGTATTGGAAAGGAGTTAACATGAACGAACCACTGAAACACTTCCTTGAATATTATGATAGGATGACTCCTGCTGAAAGAAGAGAGTTCTTAAATGAGCTACCCTTTGCAGATCTCGTAGAAGACTGGGATGCTCTTGAAGATTTCGAAGCGGTAAAGATCTTCGTCGAGCTTTCTCTTGAGATAAAGACTGACCTCATATCTGAATTATCCTACCAGGATCAGGAGATCCTGATCCTAGGACTATCAGCGAAAAGCAAGAAAGACCTCTTTCAGATGATGGAACCCGATGACCTTGTAGATATCATGCAGTCAGTGAACAAAGAGGTCCGTGATTCGGTCTGGAAGAGTTTGAGCGATGATGCGAAGAGAGAGATGCTCTTTCTTCTCAGATTCGATGAGGATGATGCTGCAGGGCTCATGACCCCAAGATTCCTCGCTGTTCAAGCACATACATCTGTTGGTCAAGCGATCAATTTCATACGAGCGAACTGTAATACGGTAGAGTACCTCTTCAGTATCTATGTCATCGACCAACTCGAGAGACTCATAGGCTTCGTAGATATGAAGGACCTGTTGGCGGCAAAGGACAGTCAGAAGATCAGTGAGATCCTAGAAGACAAGATCGTCTATGTCTACGATGACACTGACCAGGAAGAGGTAGCCAAACTGATGGATACCAACGACTTCGCATCTATCCCAGTTATAAACCATGAACATATCCTTATCGGTATCGTAACATTCGATGATGTCATCGACGTCATCAGAGAGGAACAGACAGAGGATGTCTACAAGATGGGTGGTATGGCATCATCAACCGATTCCTATCTCCATAACTCTATATGGGACCTCGTGAAGATGCGTGTACCGTGGCTGATCATACTCCTACTCTTAGGGACTGTATCAGCGAATGTATTGCATCATTATGAATCTATTCTTGTCGGAGCAGCATTTCTTATCATCTTCATGCCGGTAATCACACAGACCGGTGGTAATGCAGGATCTCAAGCCTCGACACTGATGATCCGTGGACTTGCAACGGGAGAGATACAATTCAAGGATGTGATGAAGATCATCTCCAAAGAACTTCTGATCGGTATCATCATGGGAGTCATCACAGGTGGTGTCATCATATTAAGAAGTATCTACCTCCCCCCTGGTGTAGGCGTCTATGAGGGAATGGTCATAGGACTCTCCCTGATGATCGTAGTATTCATTTCGAACCTTATCGGTATATTAGCGCCACTTGGGATCGCACGACTCGGGAAAGACCCGACGGTCATGTCTGCCCCATTGATGGCCACTGTCATCGATATCTGTGGGTATGCTATCTACTTTGAGATCGCTAAGTGGTTGTTGCATCTAGGTTAGGTCTCCTGTAGATGATCTTCACCATATGATTTACCAGGTTATCTTAGATGTCAAAATATCTTCTGCTTCAGAACTCTTCTTCTTCAATAATAGCTTCTCACTGGTAAAGGCTATTAATAGATCATACGTAAGCTTCTGATCCTTCATCCCCATAGAGAGACTCAGATCGATTGGCTCCATATTACATGACACCTCTAACTCATGAGCACCTACCCAGCTCCCTCTTGAATAGGAGAACTGAGTCTTCACTGATATCTTTATGGGATCTAGGGAAAGAGTGAACCTACTACTATCTTTGAGAGTCTCTTCAAAGGAGAGTAGCGTATCAGCTTTGAATAAGTA
>CAZLZY010000213.1:0-4661 GCA_964564075.1 uncultured Spirochaetales bacterium | reverse complement strand
TGTTCTTATCTATATCAATCTTGAAATCGGTATATTGAGACATAACTTCGGATTGTGTTGATTCATACCGTCCTATCCTTGAAAACCATATTGGATCTATAGGTTGGGGTTCGATCTTCACGGCAGGGCTAATCAAAATATCTTGAATTCGTAGATTGATAGCGGGGTTTCCATTAAGCTTTTCCAAGCTGACTGATATTTCATCAAAGACTGGCATCTTTAGGGGAAAGAGACCAAACAGCTTATAGCCAAGGGTGAGGGTTTCGTTTGCATGATAATTGACATCAAACCATTTATTGAAAGCATACATTTTAAGCTTGTTTCTTGAAATCTTTATTTCAGATAGCCCCGCCGATGAAGCGTAATACCCTAGTAGACTAGATTTTAGGGATGTTGGGGTCTCTGTAATAGGGCTTTGAGAGGGTGCATCAGCAATAGCCGACTTTCCTTCCAATTCTAGAAATGTCCTAGCAGTCTCAGTCACTATCTTTGTCAGGCTAAAAGAGCCGACACCCTCAACGGAATTGACCATCACAAAAATTGATATATCCCGTTCAGGAAGCGTCATGATCAGGGAGTGATAGGGAGGTAGGTCCCCACCGTGTCCAACTACGAACTCTTCGGGTAGCTCCTGAAGGTCTACGATCCACCAGGTCAGACCTACCTGAAAATCGAGATCATGAGGGACCTCCTCATTTGAGGGCTGGAATATCTCATCGACAGTTTTCTGTTGAAGTAGTCCTTCTCCTGAATTGTATGAGTTAAGCATGCTCTGTTGGAATTTCCCCATATCAATCGCTGTCGTATTAAGACTACCGGCCGGCATATCTCGAATATAGGGAACCGTTTCTGGTTTCCCCTGCAAATACCCCATTGCCATACGATCTGCTGGGATATCATCAATATTGAATGAAGAATCATCCATTCCCAGGGGATCAAAAACCAATTCTTTTACTGCTTCCTGGAAACTTACCCCTAGGGCTCTTTCGAGTATAACACCCAACAGAGAGTATCCTAGATTACAATAGGAGAATATCTCATAGGGGTTTCGGACAACTCCGCTCTGATTAATAGCATCAATGGCTCTACGGTAGCTATAGGGAAAGTCTTCAGGTGTTTCATGCCCAAGGAAAAAACCATGGAAGGCATCCGACTCTAACCCCGACTCATGATTTAACAGCATACGGACAGTGATAGGTGTACTGAAGTTTTCCATTCGCAATGGATTGAACTCCGGAATATAGGTGGTAACTGGTTCATCGAGATCTACTAGACCCTTCTCAACAAGGCTCATGATCGCCGTTGAAGTAACTAACTTTGATACTGATCCTATATTTGATATGGTTGTTTCTGTGAATGCTGTCTTATTCTTTTTATTCGCTAGCCCGAATCCTTCGGCCCACACCTGGCCAGCAGAATTTGAGACTGCTATAGAGATACCAGTTATCTTTTTTGCGGCCATCTCTTTTTGAATAGTATCGATCAGAGCTGCGATTGGTTCGGGCTGATCGATCATAGGAGAATCCTTTGATTCTCCAGATATGCTTGTACAGCCTGCGAGTGTTACAAAGAGCAAAATTAGTAGACTAACGACTATCACTATGATTAAGGACCTTATTACTATTTTCATTACATCTCTCCTTTGATATTTTTTGATTCATTTGATTCGGACCAGGGTAACTGTTTGCCGTAGGTCAAAGATTTCATACGAAAAGTGAGACTAAGGTTGATATAGCTTCTAGAGAAATCCCAGGCTCCAGTCTTCAGATTGTAGGGGCGTATGACTGGTGCAAGCGATAGAGCTCCATCGATATCTGAGGAGGAGGGAAATCCAATCGACATGCCCAGATGGAGTGCTGGAGCCTCTGCTTGATAGAGAGAAGTATCACTGTGTATACGGCCACCGGTTATGAGAAAATCGAGGAATAGATCATAATATAGATTAGTATCTTCTATCTCTCTGGTATAACCGATAAGAACACCAGTTTCGAAAAAGCTCTCGTGTGTAGTCAAGAACTGTCCTAGTAGAGAACCAAATCCATAATAGAACGGAGTGTCCTTAATACCTGTTGCTGATTTGATGAAAGCTGAATAACCCAGCCCTCCATTGAGGTCGCCAGCAACCCCTACATCTAGAGAGAACATACTTCTAGATGTTTCGAAATTGGTTGAATTTGTCTCCTGTGTTTGAGAAAACAATAATGAACAGCTCATAATAAGTAATAGAGACACCATTAATCGTTTCATTCATAACTCCTTGCGTTGTGATAGTCTAAGACTACCACCACAATGAGGTATGAAAAATGGGGAATGGTACTTAAAACACCTGAGGAAACGTACCTAAAAAGGGTCTTTTGCCCTATTTTAGAAGAGCTAGGAGCTCATATCTGCTAGAAATATTGAGTTTTTTATAGATATGGTAAATATGGTTTCCTACGGTCTTGGTCGAGATATGTAATTCCAGTGCAATCTGTTTGTTACCCAACCCTTCACTTATGAGGGGGATTATGGTGATCTCTCGTTCTGATAAACCTGCACTTTCGGATAGCTCATGGATCTTTGATTCGAGGGTTTGCTGATTGAGTTCTTGAACAGATGAATTCCCCGACTTTCCCGTGGTCTTTAAGATGCGTATCCCAAAAATTAGCGTTGTGAGAGAGATTACCATATAGAATAGGGGGGAAAAGGTGATTTTTATCGGAACTTCATTAATAGATGTAGTCCCGACAAAGAAGAACTGCTCATACCCGATCGCAGGTAAGAACGCAGCGATTATGAGCACGAGAGTGAGGGTGTACTTTCTTGCGAGAGCATTGATGATCTTCTTCCGAAGGATGATGATGATTGCAATTGAATAACTGATGCTTGTCATCTCTATGATACTGCTAAAGGGAAAGATCGGACCAAAGATAAGGGCATGAGAATCTTGGGAATAGTCCATCAGGAGGGGAGTACAGAGTATTCCTAATTCTGCGATTGCGAGCAGGATGATAAACGCATCTATAAAACGTTTTCCCGGTGGATTTGTAGCCTCATTCACAGCCAATGGTAACATGGTATGCATAATGATAGAAAAAGGGATACCCATGACAATAAGGGAATAGACACCAAAAGATATCTCTTCTGATATGTTTATACCTAGGTAGAACATGGTCAGATAAATAAGTAGTGAAACAGTAAAGCTGCTATATGCTATGAGGTAATAGGTTAAGGCCCTGATTCTTAATCGGGTGGCTAATGCTGAGAGTACCGATAGTGCTGCAATACCTGGCAGGACACTTATTATAAGATATAAGAGCAGAAGATGTTGCATTGTTCCTCCATGCTTAATAAACAATTACCATTCTTGACAATACTATTACCTGAATACCCTCTAGAAAGCCGTCCTGGTTACTGTGGGGGTTAGATCATGTGGGACTGATGTAGTTGCCATAACCTTCACTCAGTATACTATGGTTTCCATTATCAATGGATATTGTTTTCCCTGAACAATGACAGGTTATTGTTCAGGGCTTAAGATGATTGAAAACCCGTAGAGCTCTCTGCTGGAATCTCATATGAAAAACAGGCCCTAGTTCGGTAAAGATCAAAAGATATGGGTTGGGATGGAAGGAGAGACTCTCTGTATGCTTTATTCTCAAAAGATTCCCATGGGAATGGTGTGAGCCTTTTATGAGTCTTTAGAAACGAAAAGAGGCTATTGAATTTTTCAATAGCCTCTAAAAAGGAGTAAACAGTTAAACAAAAGGGGATAACTATCTAATTATTAATCACAACTTTAAGTTGATTAGTATGTCGTTATTGATTACCTACCACCGTAGGTATTATCTATACCTGTCTTGATGAGTTTTCTCATCCGGTCAAAGAGATCTATGCCCAGCTGATCCAATAGATGGATCAGGTCTATCATGCACCAGTTCTCAGCGATCTTACCGTTTTCCATACGGTACCAGTCATAGTCACGTAAGACTATCGGTTTTCCTGTTGCTGCTATTCCCAAAAGGTCACCACCGGTATGGGTTGCGAAGATATTGTCACCATCACTCCAGCAACCAGCTATGGAGTAGTTAGCTTCAGCGAATGAGGGCATATCATGATTTGGACCATGCGTGCATCGGTCAGGAAAGGCCTTTAGCCATGGGATTTGGTGGTAGTTCTCAAATCCTCGAAGTCCTCTAGTTAGTCCGATTCCTCCAGTCCCTGCCCAGATCATCCTATCAACATCCCAGTAATCTTCTTGATGCATACTGGAAAGGTTCTTAAAATCATAGGAGAGAAGCCCTTCACCCATTGCATCATTAATGGCAAGGGTCGCTTGCGCTTCTTCTTCTGTATAGTCCCGTATCCATAAACCATCTTGGGTTGCCGGGCCCAGATCGATCTCACGACCACCCCACCAGGGATAGACTACTTCTATTCCAGCGATCCTCATGACATCAATGATATCTAGGAGCGTATAGGATTCAATGATCTTTCCCTCTTTGATCCTAACCCATTCACCATATTTTATGAACATTGGTCGTCCAGTATGGGGAATATCAAGCCAGTCATGGGCAAAAGTCGACTTATAGTATCCCGTAGAGGAGACCCATTCTCGACCATCTGAATCCTCTCCAGCCACCATTATCTGAGGGGCTTTCTCTACATCGGGGAAAGCCTTG
>CAZLZY010000212.1:0-4678 GCA_964564075.1 uncultured Spirochaetales bacterium | reverse complement strand
TACTTAAACAGCAGTGTAAAAGAGCAGCAGCAGCAGGGATACAACCACAGATGGCTTCAGAACTTGAGTTCTATCTTTTTAACAATTCCTATTCTGATGTCCAGGAATCGAAGGGGGAATCTCTCCAACCTTCATCTCTGTATCCCATTGATTATCATCTTTTTGAAACAGGAGAAGATGAGCAGATCATTCATCGGATACGTAGCTGCATGGATGCATCCGGTGTTCCGACTGAGTCAAGCAAAGGGGAAACTGGAAGAGGACAGTATGAGATCGCCCTAGAGTATGCTGATGCCCTTTCCTCGGCTGACCGTCATGTGATCTATAAATTTGGAGCTAAGAGAATTGCAGAACAGGCAGGGAAGTCAATATCGTTTATGGCTAAGTATAATGCTGAGGATGCCGGTTCAAGCTGTCATATACATACGAGTTTTACCGATAGCTCTACAGGTGAGAATTTGTTTTGGGATAATAAGAAAAATTTTCCCACAAAACTGTTTCGGTATGCCCTCGGGGGTATGTATACACTTTCTTCAGAGTTGTTTCTATTTTTTGCCCCGACGATTAACTCCTACAAACGATACTGCAAAAATTCTTTTGCGCCGACACAGCTTGCCTGGGGGTATGACAATAGGACTGCCGGTTTCCGTATAGTAGGGAAGGATAAGGCTTTCAGGATCGAGAATAGGCTTCCTGGTGCCGATGTAAATCCTTATCTTGCTTATTCTGCGATTATAGGCGCTGCATTGTATGGAATAGAACATAAGCTTGAGCCGCCTGCAGAGTGCGCAGGTAATGCATATAGTACTGCACACCCGTACAGGCTTCCTGCAAGCCTGAAAGACTCTGCAGATTTATTACGTGACTCTGTAGCTGCAAGAGAAATATTCACCGATCAAATCATTGAACATTATGTTCATCATGCAGAGTTGGAAGTTGAATCTTATGCTCGGACAGTAGATACGTGGGAAATTCAGCGGTACTTCTCACGCATATGAAATAAGGGGTCTTAATAATGACATCAAGCTGTATCATTGTACAGATAACCGATCCTCATGTGGGCAGATCCATCAGGTATCCCTCAGGGAAGGTTTATATGTATGATGAGCTGGTAAAAACGGTTAATTGTATAAAAGAGATGAATTCCCTCCCTGATCTGGTCCTGGTAAGTGGAGATCTTGCTCATCATGGAAATGTTTCTGACTATGATAAAAGTAAAACATTACTTGATACGCTGGGGATCCCTTATTATCTCGCGGCTGGTAATCATGATGTGAGATCTGCTATGCGTGAGGTATTCAAAGATCATACCTATCTATTTAGTGGAACAGATTATATTCAATATACCATTGAATACCTTCCGGTAAGAATAATCGTTCTTGATACGCTTGCTGTCGGGAGTCACCGGGGGCTGCTTGATCAGGAAAGACTTGCATGGATAGATAAGAAACTGAATGAGCAGAGAGAACGTGATACTCTTATATGTATGCATCATCCCCCATTTGAGACCGGTATGCCTTATCCTGATCATCTCGGACTTGATGGGATCCAAGAACTTGGTGAAATCATACGCTCCTATCATAATGTTGGAGCAGTGATCAGCGGTCATACCCATAGAGATTCATCCAGATTATGGAACGGAACAGTAGCCTATGTTACACCAAGCTGCTCCTTCAGTTATGATCTTGAATTCAATGAGGTTGAAGATGTCGACCCATTGAATGAACCTCCAGCTGTAAGAGTTCTAAGATGGGACAGTGTCAGTGGGATCATTTCTCATCTTTGTTATACGCATACTCATGAATATGGTGTCAGTGAAGGTGTTCCTGCTGCACCGGAAAATTAGGAATGCTCATCTGTTTATTGTGATACATGATCCTCCAAAACAAGTTTTACAGCTCCAGTGACTTTTTTCTGTATACTTCAAGTATTACCCCATTTGGGAGCTATGATCACAAATAACGGTTGGAGAAACACTAATTCACGATAAGAAAAGAAGATAAAGTCTTACCTTGTAAAACATATCAAGTATATGCTTACTAAGCCAATAATCAACATCCCTTCACAGAGCTCTGTATGCACGATATCATAGAAATTGAGTTGTTTATGGGCTCGATAAAATATTAAGTATATGATATGATATAATAGTTACTATAAACATATACTTAATACAGGGGGTGAGATATGATCTCTTCAGATCGTGAACAAGAGGTTATTAAGAAATTTCGTAAGCAGAAAATCATGACTATTGTAAGGTTGCAGGAACTCTTTGCGTGTTCGGTTCCTACAGTCAGAAATCATCTGAAACGCTGGGAAACGTATACCAGTTACAATCATAATGGTCGTTTTTATGTGCTATCAGATATACCACGGTTTGATGAACATGGATTGTGGGAGTACCAAGGGGCAAGATTCTCACGCTCTGGTACGCTCAAACAGACGGTGATCGAACTCATTACGTTAGCACCGCAGGGACTGACTGCCGGGGAACTGGGAACCTTACTGGGTATGAATCCTCGATCATTCATGAATCATTATGTGGACCTTCCCCAGCTGCGCAGAGAAAGACTTGATGGTCTATATGTCTATCTGAGTACCGATGAACAGACTGGGAACACACAACTTACTCAGCGGAAGGAAGCTCAGCAGCAACAGTCATTGCAGCAAGTCTCTGATCATGATGCTCTATGGGTGTTTGCAGACTTTATCCGGTATCCACAGGTACCGTTAGAGCAGCGAGTGAGCCGTCTGCGTAAAAAGGGGCTGGCCGTTGATACCCGACAGATTGAAAGCCTGCTCAAGATGCATGGGTTGTCGGAAAAAAAAACGGTCAAGCAGGATATCTGAAGGCTTTTGCTCTGCATCGGGATAGAAGTCTTATTGCTACAGGTAATAAACAGGTCTTTACGCATAGACCGACTATTGAGTTTGTCCCACCCAGTAGAATGTGTCCTCACGGTCACGGAAGGATGCAGGTGCATAAAACCCGCAAAAGGACACTTGCGCTGTACTCTGTAGGGACTATTACTGCTCATCAGACCCTCTATGTCTGTCCTCAGTGCGGGTATATCTCTCAGTCACGCGAACTTGCGGCTCTAGCACCTTCTAGACACACGTTTGGGTATGATGTGATAGTCTATGTGGGCGAAGCCGTCTTTCGTCACTTCTATACAGATCAAGAAGTCACATCTCACCTGCGGGAGCGGGGAATCACTATATCTGCAAGTGAAGTGGCTCTGCTGGCCAAGAAGTATATGTGTTACCTTGCCAGTGCCCACCGAGAGAGCCAGGCACTGCTCAAAAAGCATTTAGCAGCCCAGGGAGGCTACATCCTTCATCTTGACGGTACCTGTGATGGAGACAGTACCCATCTGTTTGTTGGTCTTGATGAGCTGTCGTCACTGGTGTTGGATGCAGTGAAACTGCCGTCTGAAAAGTCAGAGCTTATCATTCCGTTCCTTAAGGAGCTTGAAAGAATGTACGGAACACCTGTCGCTCTTGTTCATGACATGGGAGCCGGTATTCTGCATGCAGTGGACGAGGTGTTTCCCCATATTCCTGATTATATCTGCCATTTCCATTTTCTCAGGGATATCGGGAAGGATCTGTTTATGGGGGAGCATCATCGAATACAGAAACGATTTCGCTATTATGGGATTCAGACCAAGCTACGGGCGATCTTGAAACAGTGTGCTCCTGTAATCAATGGACACCCTGAAGAGCTGCAGGAATTAACCACATCAATCATGTGTTCTTCTTGGAAGGTGAATACTTCGTTATCTCCGGAACTCCTCCTGTACACCCTTATTCAAGAGAGCCAGTCAAAACTTCTCGTGTCACAATACAGAAAAAAGAGGAAGCTATAGCTGTTAATCCTATCGAGGGTCAGTTATGCTTTGCTGAAGGTGAGACAGGGATTACCTATGATGAATTGTTTGGAGCCTACTTATCAGGAGCTATGAACATTGTCATTACTGACCCGTATATAAGGTCATTTGAGCAGATTGATAACCTGATGGCTTTTTTTGAGACGCTTGCAAGATTCAAGGATAAAAATAGAGATATTGCAATACATGTGATCACGTTAAAAGATGATTTCTATAAACAAACACAGAAGGATCAGTTTTTTCAGATAGTAGAATCAGCCACACATGTGGGTATCTATTTTACTTGGGAATTCAAAGATAAAAATGAGATTCATGCCCGACATATCATACTTGATAATGGCTGGAAGATCCTTCTTGATAGAGGCCTGGATATATATAAACCAGAAAAGAAATCTAGATTTTCCTTAGCGGGAAGAATGCAAGACTACAGAAAGTGTAAGCCCTTTGAGATCACATATATCAGGCAAACACCATAAACGATTGTTTCCAGCAAAATAGATCTGATCTTCTTTGAGTATTTCTTTACAGAGGAAGATCAAGTTCTGCTTAGTAATGATCAATTGGGCATCTCTTCTATTATATTCAAGGGTCATGAATAGCTAGAACCTCTTCACCACAGGTTAGGATGCATCCATGCTCAAACACGTCGATAAAGGCCGTTGAACCTTTCCCAAGTCTATCAAGGGTAGGACCAGTCAAATCAGTACATTCTTATTTCCCTAGGATCTTATCGATCAGTTCTTTATGCTCATTGTCGGGTTCTTCTATCTCAGAGGAGTCCATGTTCTTTG
>CAZLZY010000211.1:0-4682 GCA_964564075.1 uncultured Spirochaetales bacterium | reverse complement strand
AATATTTGGTAACAGACAAGACTCTTAAAAAGCGTGTAATACATTATGAAACTAAAAGTACAGAAAAAATCGCTTGAGAGGTAGGATAATAACCTGATTTATAATCCCAATAACTTCATTGAGCGTCTTTGTATATCTCCATATCGATTCCATAGGGCAAAATCAACAGCGCCACGTCTTTTCCCATGATTATCACTTGCTATGAAATCTACCCAATCCTTCTCAAGATACTTCTTGACTTTCGGGGATTTGATCATCTGCACATTGACCTGGAACAAGACTCCCATCTCCCGTAACCGATTCGAGATATATGCATCTGGAGTGAACCAGTCATATCGCTCTACATGAGCGAGGATGATAGTCAGACCACTCATCTGGAGTTTGAAGACTTCATCAAGAAGATATAAGGGTTCAGTCTGAGGATTGGTCTCGATCAATTGGAAGTGATCTAGAAAGGGTATGTACTTCCCTGGACTAGCACTCATATAGAGCTCAGAGCCTAAGAATGTTTTAATCCCAAACTTCCCAGCTTCAGCTTTGAACCAATCGAAGGAACTCCTGATCTTATGGATCTTCGTCTCTACATAGGGATCATGAAGATGTGGAGTACATATGATATGAGAGAACCCCGCATCTGCATACTCTTGGAGTAGGAGAAGACTCTCCTCTTCTGTCTGAACCCCATCATCAACACCAGGAAGTAGATGGGAATGTATATCAACCATCGGAAACACCTCATTCCCTTATGAACATTCTTATTCTTCAGCTTATGATTCCTCTAGCTCTTATCCTTATGATCATTCTCTAGTTCTGAAAGAAAACCATCAGTATTCTTCGCTATCACTGAATCAGGACTCGGCTGGATCCGCTTCTCTTCATCGTTTATCAATTCAGGGTCTATAGTCTTCCATTCGGTCTGTGCTAAAGCTAGAGAAGCATTCTCCAATTCAGGGCCCACCATCTTCTTAGAGATCTTTCTCTGTCGATAGCTACCATATCCATTTTTACGTTTGAATCTCTTCTTTCTACCTGTCTTTTTTCCAGAGATATTATAGTAATAGTAGTAATGGTAGTAGTTATAGGAGTTCTCTTTCGTCATATCATTGAGAACACAACCGAGGATCTGGATCTCTGAGTTTCGAACCAACTCCCCAGCTAATTTGGTTCCACGCTTTGAGGTTACACCCATACGTATGGCCAAGACTAAACCATCTGCGATCCTTGAGACGATCAGGCCGTCAGATGCTGCGAGTAATGGGGGAAGGTCGATAATGATCCTATCATACCAGTGGTTCAGTTCTTCAAGCATCTGTTTGAACTTCTCAGAAGCTATGAGAGATGTGGGGTTTGGAGGGAGTGGTCCAACTGGAAGAAGATGCAGATTGGGTAGTGTATCAAGGGGTTGAAGGATCAAAGATTTCAACTCTGTTTTCTGTAGGAGGTGATTCACGACTCCATCAGCAGCTCTATTCAAACCAAAGGCCTTCTCTATTCTCGGTTTTCGCATATCCGCATCGATGACCAAGGTCCGCAAGCCATTCTGTGCCATAGCTATCGCGGTATTAGCAGTAATAAGAGTCTTTCCAGATGCCATCTCAGAACTACATACGGCGATGATTCTCGGAGCTTTCACATTACTGTAGAGAACATTCGTAGCAATCAGCTTGAAGGCCTCTGCAGCAGGGGCCGTGGGATCATTATGGACGAGCAACTCATAATAGGGAGCCTTCTCATCAAATTGTATATGAGGGACACGACCGAGGATCGGGACAGTGAATCCCAAGGCTCTCGTGATAGAATCTTCATCTTTGATCGAATCATCAAAAGCTTCGATCAGAAATACCAGCAGAACTCCGAGGAATAGTCCAAGCAGGACTCCGATTGCAAGCATCATCTGCTTGTTCGGTTTAATAGCATGCGGGTTAGCGATCGCTTTATCGATGATCGTAGAGGTACCAGAAACGGCTGCCTCAGCGATCTTTGCCTCTTCATAATTCTGTAATAGGAGAAGATAGAGATTCTCTTTCACCATCACATCTCGTTTAAGATTGAGAAGCTGCTGTTCTAAAGCTGGTAACGTGGCCATCTTCAGCACATAACTAGCCTTCAACTGATTGAGGAAAGATATATTGATATCTGCAAGGATCTCCTGAGTATAAGCTTCAGCTAACTGAAGTAGATATGATCTGAGTACGATCGATTCATTAGAATCCTGAGAGAATATGACACGATCTGTTATGAGAGCCTGAATCTCATTCTCCAAGTTGAGTGCTTTTGAGATCAGGTCCTTAGATCTAGAGCTGGTACTGGTAAGTGAACCATCCTCATATCCGATCAGTTCCAATTTTGCTGAAGTGAGTCCCGCTATCTTACCTGAGAGCTCTGAATCCTCTCTGACGATCTCCAGGGAAACTACTACCCCACCCTGTTCCTCTATAGTCTTTGAGAAGACAGCCTGTTTATTCTTGGCCTCATCTTTCTGGATCAGATAGGGATCGATCTTTTGATCATATGAGGTGATACTCTCAAGGAGGACTCGGGCCTCCTCGTTAAGGAGGAACACATCATTATCCTCTTTGAACTTTCTCAGACTATCTTCGGCCTCTACTACATTCACAGCTGCAGGGCCAATCTGAGTCTCGATGAACTCCTTACGGATAGAGAAGTCTGTCTGGGCAAGATCCTTTAGTAGGCTGTTATTGACGACAGCTAAGGTATTCGCTATATCACGTGCTAGGAAATAATCATCATTCTCTACCGAGATCTTTACGATATTGGTATCTTTGACCGTCGATACCGATACAGACCCATTGAGTCGGTTCACTAAGGAATCAACAGTCAAGGGAGAGCTATTCTCATCCTTCTTCATGTATCGTTCGATAAGATCAAGCTCGTTAATCACCTTCTCAAGGTTTCGCCTAGATTTGATGATCTCGACCTCTGTTGCGATCTTCGTCGAAGAACCACCAGCCTGAATAGCAAATAGGTCCTCGAAGGAGCTTCCGCTCTGAGAGGGTTCGATCCATAGAGTTGCACTCGACTGGTATATGGGCGTAGCCTGATATAAGTATCCGACCACAAGGCTCACAACAATGACGAACGTGAGGATTAACCACCATTTCCTATTCAATATGATACGTATTATTTCTTTTAATGAAATCTCATTCTGGTCATCCTGGATAATTTGTTGTTCCAAATCGTCACTCCATGTAAAGTAAGTATAGCAATCACAAAGATTGCTATACTATATTAACGTGTTTAGTTAAGATATAAAAGAGGGGTGAGCAAAAACTCAGTCATCTTCATCAATTGGTCGAACTAAGATACCTTGGTCAGTCACTACAACAAGCATCTTCTCTATACCTCTAACAACAACAGGAAGATCCGTATAGTTACAGACTGTCACGGAGTTACTAGCCTCAAAGGTCACTGAATTATCGAATTCAGCATTATCATTGCTGTCTATATCCATATAGGTTCGTAATGATTCCCAGTTCCCTAGGTCATTCCATAATAGTTCAACAGGTGCAGGTATCAAGAGTATCGAGTCTGCGATCTTCTCCAGCAATGCATAGTCAATCGATTTATTCAAATTACTTCTCTTGAGTGAAGTATAAGCATCGACTTGAGTCATAGGATCAGATCGATCAGCAGCTGAGAGGAGAGGGTTGAGGAGATCCGGGCAGACAGCTTTGGCAGATTCGATGAAGACTGAGGCTTTTGCTGCAAAGATCCCTGCGTTCCAATAGTAGCCACCATCCGCTAGGTATGCAGTAGCTTTCTCTTTATCAGGTTTCTCGACGAATCTCTCTACTTCACAGACAGTCCTTTCTTCCTGATCATTAGCGATCTTTATATATCCATAATTGGTCTCAGGTTTCGTAGGTTGGATACCGATCGTAACCATCCGATCTTCCTTCTCTGCTGTAGTGACAGCTCTAGCAAGAAGGTCTCTAAAGACTGCGGTATCCATCTCATGATCAGCTGGTATAAAACACAGGACCCTTTGAGAATCTTCCTGGAGGGCAGCAGTATAGAGGATCGCAGCAGCAGTATTACAGCCAAAAGGCTCTTCGATCAGTTCTACTGATCGATCTATTGCCTTTGCCTGCAGGAGTACCGTCTTTCCATACCGTTCCTCTGGTATGACTGTAACATCGTAGGCTTCAGGTATCCTAGCAATAGCTTTCTGTAACAGGGTCGGCCCCTTGATCACTGATAAGAACTGTTTTGGTAATTTCCCTTCTTCTGTCTGGGATAGCGGATACAGGCGTGTTCCGCCGCCTCCAGCCATTATGCAAATTGTATGTTTCATAATATCTACTCTACGATAACAACACCTAGACGTCAATCAGAAACTGTATTCTTTAGATCTTTCAGATTCACGCGGAGCCATTCTTGGATCGACCTGTGATTATTATCTAATAATTCCAATAGTGAATCTTTCATCTGTTGTTCAATATTATCAGGATCATCCCTTAAGGATAGATCGTCTCCGATCACCAGTTCAGAGAGGTCTCTCTCTAGGAGACTTGAGAACGCGTCATCTTCTCGTATTCTGCCCGAGAACTTGATAGAACCATGTCCGACTGTCATGGTCGTAATCGATACATCTATCATGACATCCAACCAGATAAGATGTTCATACTCCTCAGGGATCTCATTTACTCTTACCAATGAGA
>CAZLZY010000210.1:0-4707 GCA_964564075.1 uncultured Spirochaetales bacterium | reverse complement strand
AATAATGTGATAGTCCCAGCACCGAAAACCTCTCTTATCAATGAGATAAGTAAAAGACTCAATGTGAATCCTATTCCCATACCTAGAGCATCAAGGATTGATACAAGAACACCATTCTGATTGGCAAAACCTTCCGCTCTCCCAAGAATAATACAGTTGACGACGATCAAAGGTACGAATACTCCAAGACTTGCAAAAAGTGATGGCATATAGGCATGCATGACCATCTCAACGATAGTTACGAATGATGCGATAATGACGATATAGGAAGGTATCCTGACTTTTGCAGGGATAAAATCCTTTAAGAGAGCAACGAAGATATTTGAGAAAGTCAATACGAAGATGACCCCTGCTCCCATACCTAAGGCATTGATGACCATCGTCGAGACACCCAAGGTAGGACATAATCCTAGTAGGATGACAAAAATAGGGTTCTCTTTGAAGATACCCTTTGTGAACTCTTTTAACATCAGTTGGTACCTCCTAACTGTATTGCATGAGATGAGCCAATGAGTAAAGCCTTTGCTATACCACTGAAGGTAACAGTAGCTCCACTTATCGCATCTGCTTGTGATTCAGTCAGATTGGATTTTTTCACCGGTACTGGAGTGTTATCTCCGGTCCCGATGAACTTCGTCATATACTCTTGAGTCTCTGCTTTCTTACCGAGACCTGGGGTCTCTGCATTAGTAAGCAATCTCACAGCAATGAGCTCACCAGAAGTGGTGAAACTTGTAAGGAGTACCATGGGGCCTCCATAACCTTTTGCGGTTATGTTCATGACATAACCGGCAGTGTTTCCCTCTTTTTCAATACCTACGATAGAGGTGATAGACTCATCTGTTGATGATATATCTTCGCCTATCTCATATCCAATAGATACCTGTTGGATAGCCTCTTCAATCACCCTCTTCTGATATGCTGCGATCTCAGGTGCGGTTACCGAATTGACTAGAGCCAATACGATAGCAGCAACAGCACAGATGACCCCCAAACGGGAACTTATCTTGATCATATCCTTCATGCTGCACCTCTTTCTTTCTTAGTCCCAAATCTGATAGGTACAATATAGCGGTCGATCATAGGCACGAATATATTCATCAGTAGTATCGCAAGTGATACACCTTCTGGAAGGGAACCATATACTCTGAACAAGAAGGTAAGGAAACCTGCTCCTACTCCGAATATGATCATTCCTTTCTTTGTTGTTGGGCTAGTTACCATATCAGTAGCCATGAACAATGCACCAAGCATCAATCCGCCACTGAACAGATGGAACCAGATATCTCCTGAGAATAATCCTGTTCCATAGTCAAGACCTCCGAAGATCCATACAAGAAGTGAGAACACTACTAAATAGGTTAAAGGTATATGCCATGAGATGATCTTCTTCCTTACGAGGAAGATACCTCCGATGATAAGTAACAGTGCTGAGACCTCTCCGATACAACCTGAAACATTCCCTAAGAAGAGATCAATATGTATAGGTGATATATGCCAACTCAAAGTACTTTCGAACCATCCAGAAATATTCTGGGAGATGTTCGATACGATATATCCCTGATCTTGTAGGAGTTGTGTAGGCCCGTTTACCGTACCAGTGAAATCAAGCAATGTTGTCTTGACCGTTGAGAGCATGGTAGCACTTGAAACTGAATCTACGGATACGCCAGAGACTGATGCCCAACTTCTTGGAGCAGTCCATGACGTCATAGCACCCGTCCAGGAAAAGAAGACGAAGGCTCGTCCTGCAAGGGCTGGATTGATCCAATTCCCTCCTAATCCACCAAAACTCCATTTTACCACGGCTATAGCAAAAGCTGTTGCGATGATAGGGACATAGAGAACTACATTAGGTGGCATATTATACGCCACGAGTAACCCTGTTAGGATAGCACTTCCATCAAGAAGTGAACCCTTATTCAATACTTTGCTGAATAGATATTCTAATACTACTGCTGTCACTACAGAGACTGTTATGACAACAAGAGAATACCAGCCAAAATTGATGACTCCCCAAATTCCACTTGGTAGAAGTGCAATGATGACGGCCCACATGATATTCTTTGTCGTATCTTTGTGCCGTATCTGTGGAGAACTTTCGATGCGTAAATCTTTTAAATCTTCACTCATTATTTCTTTTTCCTCGACATTCTCTTACCAAGTCTCATTCCCTGTACTAGCGGTAGCTTAGCGGGACAGATAAATGCACAACAACCACATTCTTTACAATCTAGGAGATTCATAGCCATTGCTGTATCATAATTGGACTTCATAATGTTCTTATAGAGTTTTGTAGGCTGCAGCCCCATAGGACATGCTTCAACGCATCTTCCACAGGATATACAAGCAGTCTGCTCTCCCTTGATAGATTCCTTCTTCGTGAGTGCTAAGACTCCTGACGTACCCTTCATGACTGGAGTCTGAAGATCATAGAATCCGAATCCCATCATAGGACCACCGGCTACCATCTTGTCTGGTGTCTCGCTGAAACCTCCACAGGCATCTATGAGCATCTGTATTGGAGTCCCGATCGTGACTAAGAAATTACCAGGATCCTTTATAGCCCCTCCAGAAACGGTCACTACTCTTTCGATCAAAGGTTTTTCTTCTGCGATCGCTTGATAGACTGCATAGGCAGAACCAACATTACTGACTACGGCCCCAATATCGATTGGTAAGGCTCCTGATGGAACTTCCTTACCGATAGTAGCTTTCAACAACTGTTTCTCATCTCCTTGAGGATATTTGAGTTTAAGTGGTTGGATCTCTATTGGATATGAGTTCTGTTCGATCAATCTTTCTAGATTATACATAGCGTCAGGCTTGTTCTTCTCTATACCGATGATAATATTCTTTGCATCTACCATCTTGGCGATCATCAGAGCACCTTGAAGTATTTTATTACCTTTCTCTAACATCAGTCGATGATCAGAGGTAAGGTACGGTTCACATTCAACACCGTTTATCACTACATAATCAGCTTTTTTTCCTCTAGGTACAGTGAATTTTACATTTGCTGGGAATGTTGCCCCTCCCAAACCTACAACACCTAGATCTTTGACCTTTGCGACCATATCCTGAGGGTCCATATCTTTCCAATCGTTCGTTATCACATTCTTATGTGTTGAATTTTCTAGATCTACCTCAAGAACAGCTGCTTTTGCTTTCATTCCATTAGGAAGAAACAGTTCCTTAATCTCAAGGACCTTTCCCGCAACTGGTGAATGGATATCTGCTGATATAAAACCTGCAGCATCGCCTATTTTTTGTCCAACCTCAACTTCATCTCCCTTTTTGACATTAGGGATAGCAGGGACTCCTAGATGTTGAGAGAATGGGACTGTAATGATCTTAGGTATCGGAAGACGGACGATCTCTTTTGTGCATGTCAAATCTTTGCAGTCCGCTGGATGCACACCGCCCTTTGAGAACGTGCTAATTTTCCGCATGTGTTTATTACTCCTTTTGTGAATACGTCGAGACTATTATACGCATAGCTTTGAGTATTGTAAACTGTGAATGCAAAGTGAATATGTGAAATCTAGTACATTAATTAGAAAGTTAGAATGTTGTTGATGCATCAATGAAACATAGATGATAATTGTTATCATAAAATATGTTTGGTACATAAGGTTATAGTAAAACCATCTTATTTATAGTATATATATGATATGGAAATATTAGATAACTTCATCGTGTTCGAAGGACTAGACGGCGCCGGGACAACCACTCAGGCAAAATTACTAGCTAAAGCTTTGCTCGAAAGATCCATGAATAACTTCCTTACCTGTGAACCCACGGATCATGAGATAGGAAGATTGATCAGAAAAGTATTGGCTGGAGAGGTGAAGATCACTCACAAGGCACTAGCTATGCTCTATGCTGCAGACAGAGATGATCATATCTACGGCACGGATGGTATCATAGAACATCTAGAAAAAAATGATTATGTGATCTCAGATAGGTATCTATTCTCTTCTGAAGCTTATCAGTCTATCAACACCCCTTTTGAAGAGGTCGCAGAACTTAATAGCCGTTTCCCTATGCCACAATATCTTATCTATATTGACACACCGGTAGATCATTGCATGCAGAGGATCGAATCTTCTAGAACGACGAAAGATATCTTCGAACATTCTCAAT
This sequence comes from uncultured Spirochaetales bacterium, assembly GCA_964564075.1. Taxonomy (GTDB): domain Bacteria; phylum Spirochaetota; class Spirochaetia; order CAKZLE01; family CAKZLE01; genus CAKZLE01. The sequence goes on along the minus strand of CAZLZY010000210.1, from coordinate 561 downwards.
TCCAACAATCTGTCTATGAGAATTATGATATAGCTCTCTCTAATCTTTCCGATAAGATAATGCTGATACGTTTAGATGGGACCTTGGCTATTGAAGAGATTCAGCATGAGATATTACGGATCATCCTTAGCGAATGAACATCGCATCACCATATGAATAGAACCTATATCGTTCATCGATACCTTTCTGGTATGCCTCGAAGATATGATCCTTTCCGGCAAACGCAGATACTAATATGAGAAGAGTTGATTCTGGTGTATGGAAGTTGGTGATAAGTTGGTTTACGACTTTGAACTCATACCCAGGTGTGATAAATATATTGGTAGATCTTTTACCCGGTTCGACCTTACCAGTCTCTCCATTGAAAGCAGACTCCAAGGACCTTACCGAAGTAGTCCCGACAGCTATGATAGGTTTCCCAGCACTGAGCTGTGTATTTATGATATCTGCAGTCTCACCACTAATATCGAAAGTCTCACTATGCATCGCATGCTCTTCGATTTCCTCAGATCGTATAGGAAGGAAAGTCCCTAAACCGACATGTAATGTCACAGCTTCGAT
>CAZLZY010000209.1:0-4765 GCA_964564075.1 uncultured Spirochaetales bacterium | reverse complement strand
AATATCATCTGAAGTAATATTCGACATATTCAACCCTAAAGACACATCTCCATCGTATGCAGAGGGTGTATAGTTCACTGAGATAGAGTTGGACTCCTCAAAGAAGCTATGATCTCCACTCACATAGAAATCACTGTTAGAGGGTGAGTAGCTAGCAGTGATAGTCAATGTAGGAGTGAATGAGAATTCATCGTCCCACGTTCCTTTATAGGCTGCTGATACTCCTAGATCCCTTGAAAGTTTTGTTCTTAGGGCTACAGAAAGGGAAGGACTTGTTATAGTTCCAGATCTGTCAAAAGATATGGAACCTGAACTACTTAATGAGACTGAATTGAATATCGTCTGGCCATAGGAGGCAAATAACTTCAAACCTGTACTCTGATCAGTTGCAGTCGCACTGTTACTATAAGATGTATAATGTTCACTGGTAAAGCTCCCTGTCATAGTGAAGGACCGGCTTGTATCAGAGCTAGGTTGTAAGTATCTGTAGTTCATAGAAGTATAGACCCCAAAGAGGGTATCAGCCGTCCGGCTAATAGCCATATTTGATTTAATATTACCAATATTGGTAGCAAGTATTGCTGATAAGCCTATGTTCTGTTGATTCGTTCCTGCCTGGAAGAAATACTCTCCACTCATATGATCATCGATCCCAAAGGTTTGGGTACCGAAGAGCTCAGGATATGATAGAAGATCCCTATCTTTGAAGCCCAATCCGAAGGTGTATTCTGTCTGACCTGGAGGAGTGAGTGTATTATCGTAGGAGAAGAGGAATTCTTCTATGCTAATCTCTTCATCCTTTGCTTGTTCAATTGATATCTCATTCAAACCATTATTGAAATAGAAATCATTGATAGTATACATCCCTGCATTAAGTTCTAAGGCTTTGATCCTTCTGTTGTTCATGAAGATGTTCACCAGCATATTATCACTAGGGACAAGGAGGGTTCGGGTATAGTTAGAATAGGTCTTCTGTTCAAAAGATTTTGTTAGGTCACGTGATATTAGAGCTCCAAAATATGAGGGTGCGCTTTGATTTGTCGCTGTCTCATAGGTCAAGTCTCCCAACATGAGTCTAAGCGGTAGATCAGTAAAATCTCGGATCAATCGCCCATATCGATAATTAAAGGTACTATCACTATCAATAGTCGTTGACATCTGTGATTCAAAGGTCCAATCGAATAGATTAATAGATGGTTCGAACGTGAAACTCACTGGAGAGGAGACTTCAAAAGTATTATCAACTTCACCCATCTGAAGTGATACTGAAGAGTAGATGTTCAGATACATACTAAAATTGCTTGGTTCTATCATTGGGTAGGTCAAAGGGTTTTCAGCCCCTAGTAATGATATATCTTTACTCAAGGTATTCTCAGGTGGGATGAACACCTCAATGATCAGATCGAACATGTTGAAAGAGACTAGTAGGGGAGCATCTGCTAAAGATTCAATAGAGGCCCATTGATCAGGATAATCTAAGAAGTAAGCTAGGTGTTCTTCTGAGATCCTATCGACGAGAAAGTCTATCAATTCAGGGATGAACACCTCTGTGGTAAATTCGTCCATTGGCATTGAATTGATATCACCAACATATCTGCCATCTATGACAAGGGGTAGATATATCTCCTCGGGAGTGAAGGTGAATTCAAACTCCTGGGCGAACAGTGTGGTTGGTATGATACAAAGGAATAAAACCAACAAAGCTGTTAGTAGTATTAAGAAATTATGGTTATCTGATGTTTTCCATTTCATAAGTAGCACTCAGGCGTCCTTCTTTTAAATCAGTAGGCCATGGAACTAAGAAAACACGACGTTGTCCTGCAAGGATATTCTCTCCAGCAAAACCTTTAAGTCTTTCTTGGGTCAAAGTTACTTCAGATGTAGCAATATCTCCAGAATGTGAGGTGATGGTGAATTCAGGTTGGTACATGATCTGGTGAGTATTACCATCATTCTGCATCTCAATAGCAATGAATTTATTCCCATCACTATCAATATTTGACTTTATCGATAACATACGTAGATTATAACTTATCTCTTCTGGAACTACATACATAGTCCCTCGATATACTAATAGGATGTTGAGATTCGCACCTTCAGTTGATTGATTGAAATTCAAAGGAAGTTGCTCTGCTTCTATCCTGTATGATAATTCATCATCAATAGCTGCAGGTCCTTTCCATTGGACTCGTACCGTCTGGTAGGAATCTGGTTTGACAACAACCTGCTTTGGATAGATGTAGAAGTACTTAGATGCATCTTCTAATGTCTCTTCACCATAGATGTCCATATCTCGTGTCAAAGCACTGATCTGTACACCAATGGTCTTATCGGTATCATTGATCACTCTGAAGGTCTGTCTTGCGCCAGTCCCATTTGGATCAAAATCTTTTGAGATAGGTGTGAATTGGAATGCTGAAAGGCTTGCTGCAACGCACACTAGTAATGTTATTAGGAGTAGTTTTCTTTGTTTCATGGTTTTATTATACTATAGATGAAAAAAAGACCCAAGAAAAATCTCAGGTCTTTTTTTTCTTAATCTTGTTTAGTTAGTAGACAAATAGAAAGTTAAAGTATCAGTGAATATACCTGCTTGCCAAAAAGCTCCTGAAGGTGTCCCAACACTGATTGCCAATGCATAATCATTCCCGTCAACATCTGTAGCTGCTGTTTCAGTGATAATAGGAGTACCAAAGTCTAACGCACCATCAAAAGCTACAGAACTTGCAAGACCTTTTAAAGCCCCACCTATATAAATTGAATAATCTATAGTTGAGGTAGCCAATCCTGTTAAACCACCTAGTAGCCCATTATTCGTAGAATTAGCAGTAACATCATAACCACCATAGACATTTGTAAGAACGGTGATAGTAGTTACACTTCCATCAACTAAAGCCAATCCTGTTGTAGGATTAATAGTAAAGCCTTTTGTTGCATCAGCTAAAGCAATGCTTGATGACTCTTCAATGGTACCTGTAATTATGACATTCCCATCATATGTATTCACTGCGAAAATGGCTCCACTTGCCATAACCATCATAACCAATAAGACTAAGATTCTCTTTGTAAAACTTTTTTTCATGTTTTCTTTCCTCACTTTATATAATTTAATACTAATATAGTACTATTGCAGAGTAAGAAAAGCAAGAGTGATTGTACTCATTACATTAAAAATCAGCTGTATTTGGCTGTTTCCCGTATGTAAATTTATCAATACCCTGAAATACCCACTAAATATAGTGGGAGTAATAAAAAAAGACCCTATATATCTCGGTAGTTGAGGTATTATAAAAATTGTAAAAAAATTGTTCTATGAAGAAAAATACGACTTATAACCTATATATCAGCTAAAAACTGACTTGAAATAGATATACAGACAAATTTTCAGTGAAAGGTGTTAACGTGTATAAGAAATTCTCCTTGTTGATATTAGCATTCTTATCCAATCTGCTCATAGGTTGTGTAGTGGTTTCCCCACCAGTACAAGAGAACTAGATATTAGAAACCGAGTCGGTTCAGGATGAGCTCATTACAGAACCGATCAATGACACGAATGACCATGAGACAGAACCTATGATGTCCTTAGAGCGAAAGAACTTGAGGGAAAAGATCGCTAGCGGGATCAACTATCAGTGGTACTTTGGGGACTGGGATGAGATAGAGCAAAATGAGGAATATCTGAACACTGCTCTAGCCTCTGGCTTGGTCCTCCTACACCTGACAAATTATGATATCAGACCAGAACAAATCATCTCTCTTTAAGAAAGGGACACGATGGTATATTAGGGACAGAAGATGATGTGATCGTCATAGGTTATCTTTCAATCGGGGAAGATATCAGGACTGATAAGGATCATATGCAGACCTTAGAGCTAGGCGATAGCAGAGGTCCTGTCTATTGGGACTATGAGAATGATCAGAAGGTCTATCAGGATAATGGATTCCCCTCATATTATCTCGATGATCGTGACAGGGATGGAGAACCTGATAGGAACTGGCAGTATGAGGGATGCTATGCAGATCCGGGGAACCCGGATTACCAGAGGATGCTGAAGACTGGGAAGAAAGAGAACAACGGCTTCGTTGGTCTTGATGAGTTATATACTCTGTATCAGTGTGATGGAGTATTCCTTGATACGATGGATATTGTTAATCCCCTAGGTTGGGGTTTCCCTTTCTATTTTGAATGGGTAGCCTCCGGTGGTCAGAGACTCATTGAACAGTTCAGGAGTTGGTATCCAGATAAACTCATATTACTTAACAGGACTCTTGTCTACTTTGATCCGAATCAGAAACAGGAAGATGGTACTACCTATCTGGGATCCTGGGGGAAAGATATAGAGGATGATATAGACCTACTATTCTTCGAAGGCTTTTATTGGCCGGGTGATGAGGTTCGTAATAGGAATTACTGGGCACCAAAGATCAATGCAGAGGCAGATAGGACCGGAGGATTTACGGTCTTAGCCTTAGATTATGTAGGAGATGCATCGATAATAATCGATGGGAAATTCGAAGACTGGATCGATACTGGTGAAGTACAAGAAGGGGTAGAGAAGCTAGATGATGCTCTTATCTGGAGTAAAGGGGTGAATACCCCTAATGAGGATAAAGAATGTGAAACTCCCGGTATTGATATCGTAGACCTCTGGATGGCAAATGATCCTGAGAATATCAACATGTATATGCGTATGGATCTTGCTGGTAAAATAGATATAGATGAATATAACTACTATATCTTCTTAGATACCGACCAGAGTAGAGA
>CAZLZY010000208.1:0-4773 GCA_964564075.1 uncultured Spirochaetales bacterium | reverse complement strand
GGGCGCAGTCAGCAGCAGAGTCATCGTTACTGTAATAGCTAATATCCCCCTGATCAAATAGGGCAGTAAACTTATCACCATTCTTCTGCTTGCGAAGTGACTCTATAATCTGGGCAGCCTTTTTATTTCCATCTCGTTTGGTGTTATATTTCTTTTTTACCTTCCGACGCATATCCTTGTCCAAGGTGGTAAGGATGGCCTGAGTACAATCCTGAAGTGGTTTATCCTCAATAAGATTCTCGGTAAATGCGGCAAATCGGTTTGTCAGGTCTCCCATATACAACTCCAAGTTGTTGTGGGGATTCTTCATGTAGAACTGACGGTGGAGTTTCCTTCTTCCCTTCTCATTCCTTTGTGTTGGGATCTGGGAAAGATCATAGGTACCGTAGATGTGGAGACCCTCAGTACTGACTGAATACTCCACGTAGGAGTCGAAGCGCCTCAGGAGAGTTTGAACAAATGGATCACTAATATCTTTGTGATCAACATCAAGGAAGAACATTCCATCTGGGATTCTAAAACCAAGGCCACTGAAGCTCTTATCCTCAACTGCTGCCTTCGCATCATCATAGGTCACCCAAGAGCCTGAGAACTTTTTATCAGTACCGCAGGATGATCCTGTGATCGTACAGGGAACTTTAGTGGTATTACCGCCTCTTACCACATAATTCCAGCAGAACCAGATACGTTGGGATTTCAGCTCCTGCATGGTGATTTCTATTGTAGGCTTCTTCTCAAGAGCTTTTACCATATGGGATCATCCTTCGTTGTTACATCGACTGAAAGACTATCTAGGGCCATGCACAGCTTGTCATAGTTGATCAGTGCTTTCTTGCCTACATAGATTGCAGGCAACTTGCCAGCCTTGAGGAGTAATCGTAATGCATGCTCCGGTAACAATCCTGTTGCGGCTACTTCACGAATGCTCATCATCTTAGGTTGTGTGTTCTGTACATTCATATTCAATCTGACCTCCTATTGCTTATCCTGATTATTTGCTTCAGCGTTCTGGAGGACTTTCTTACGCCAGTAATTATCATTGTGACGTTTGACTTTGTCGGGATTGTTCTTACGCCAATTTCGGTAATAGGTGCGACGTTCATTGAGTACCGCATCCTTAAGTTCTTTTTCTGTCATGCTTCAACTCCTTGGGAAAGTTTCTATTTCGCTTAATTTTCTCTTGTAAAACTACGCTTTACTTGATATTATAAATCTAGCACAAGAGATAAGAAACATCAATAAAAACGAAACAGCAAGAGTAATGTACAAGTAATTCGCAAATTAAGGATGTAAGAACATGACAATACAAGAGGGAACACTAGCCTGGAAATTTCCTACGATTCTTCGGGAACTGCTGGAAAAGCATCCTCAGACGGGGAAAAGAACGACGTTAAAAGAGTTGGGCGAGGCTGTGGGAACCAGGCAGCAAAGCATCAGTTTGTATAGAAATGGGGATACCCAACCATCTCCTGATATTCTGATTAGGATCGCCGCATACTTCGGGGTATCAGTGGACTATCTGCTCACCGGCATCAGTAGTGAGAACAAAGAGGTTCATGAGCAATTAGGGCTTTCTGAGCAATCGGTAAGGCAACTCAAGCAGGCAAAGAATTATCCTGACACGCTGGGTGTTATTGATGAACTACTTTCAGATGGGGAATTCTATACGTTCATACAGGACATCAGCGACAAAGCACAGAGTATTAAATCGATGAGGCGTGGTGATGGGCCTAAGGCAACAGAGGGTCTAAACGTCGAGGGGTACTTTATTTGGGATCTACAAATCTTTATTCAGGATTTTATCCTTAGAGAGTTGAATAAGAGAGACCTGAATCTTGAGTCTCACTAAGAGATCGGGGTGATTGGGTTGACTCCAGTGCCTTTTGAAGGGATGTATGGTACATAAGAACAGTTTACTTACAAGGGGATAAAACAACATGCCAAGCATCAATAAACGTGGGAACACCTATAGGATTATGGTATCTCTTGGGTACGATCTAAACGGACGGCAGATCCGCAAGACCACAACCTTTACACCTCCAAATGAGGTGACTGAAGGAAAAGGTGCAAAACTCGCAACAGCCTATGCCTATGAATTTGAAAAACATTGTCAGGGCATGACAAACCTCAACGAGAACCTTAGATTCTCAGAACTTCAAAAGTGGTATTACGAGCAGATTGCAATTCATAAACTCAAGCCTACGACTTATGCAAATAACCGGTATATGATCAATGTGTATGTGATGCCGTATATTGGGCATCTAAAGCTCAAAGATATCAACACAGCTAAGATCGATAAACTCTTAAATGAGTTATTCCAAAACGGTCGGAAGATGGAGAAGTTCTGGCTCAAGGATATTGAGACATTGGGTTATGGAACCCACAGATCAGTTGCGCGAAGAACTAGTATATGCATGAACACGCTTCAGCGCCTAACCGCAGGGGAATCAGTGACCAGACGTATAGCTCAGAAAATTGCAGATGCCCTGGGGAAAAACCTACAAGAGATATTCAAACCACAACAACTTAAAAAGGGTCTTGAGGTAGGATCCATCAAAAGAATCCGAACAGCTCTTTCCCCTATTTTTTCTACTGCTGTCAAGAAAGAGCTACTGTCAAAAAATCCAGTAACCAATGCTACCACACCATCTAGTGGATCTGACAAACAGAGAGAGTTCCTTGATGCTGATCAATGCAGAGAGTTGTTAGGTTTTCTCAATGAACTGACTAACCCTCAGCTGAGCCGATTGATAAAGACGTTACTATTCACCGGAATGCGTGTGAATGAACTCACAGCTCTTCACTGGGAGCATGTCGACATGGATCAAGCTGCTATTTCTATCAAGCGCAATCTGTATCATCTGGATGGAGAATATCACATCACCACCCCCAAGACCAAAAGTAGTGTACGGTGGATCACCCTGCCACCTCAGGTAGTGCAGGTTCTCAAGGAGCAAAGGGAGTGGCAGTTACAAAGAAAGATAGAAGTTGGTGATAAATGGATAGATCGAGGAACAGTGTTCACTGGCATGTATGGAGAGTTCATGAACAGCAGCTATATCAATCTGCAGTTCAAACGCCTGCTCAACAAGCACAATTTCCCAGATGTCCATATTCACGATTTACGCCACGCCAATGCTTCACTACTGATAAACATGGGTGTACCAGTGAAGGTGATATCGGAACATCTAGGGCACAAGGACACAAGAGTAACAGAGAACATATATGCTCATATCTTCCATGAGACCATGTCGCAAGCATCTGATGCCATCAGTAAGGCTCTCAGTAATGTGGGTATCTGATATATATCTGAAAAGCTATCCTGCACACTTATCAACAAAACTGTATAGCATACACACTTTGGCCAATTATCTGGTGTTTACCTGGTGTTTTAATCCCCAAAACGGTACTCAACGCAACACTACGATATACAGCTTACCCTCCAACAATACGCCATTCTACGCCCCTATTTCAACGATATTAAACATTACGATGGTAAAGAATTAGCGTTCGAAAAAGAGAGTATTTACACTTTTGATAGTAAAGGAGAAATGTTATTAACGATCATGAGTTCTTTAGCTCAAGAAGAGTCCCGGTCCATCTCAGAGAATGTCACCTGGGGGATCAGGAAGCGATTCTCAGATGGGAAGGTGACCATCCCTTATAGAACCTTCTTAGGGTATGAGAAAGGTCCTGATGGGAATCTAGCTGTCAACGAGGATGAGGCAAAGATCATTCGGTTCATCTATGGAGCAAGTATCATGGGAAAGTCCCCGTTTACCATTGCTAAAGAGTTGACCCGTAAAGGGATCCTGACTCCCAGAGGAAAACGTGAGTGGGGGCAGACTACGGTGATCAGTATCCTCTCCAATGAGAAGTACACCGGGAACGCTATCCTGCAGAAGACCTATACACCTAACTTTCTCACCAAGAAGCGAAAGGTCAATCATGGAGAAGTGCCTAAATACTATGTAGAGAACAACCATGAGGGGATTATCACGGTAGAACAGTTTGATCTGGTGCAGCAGAGACTGAAGCAGACTGGTGGTAGGAAGGCTCGCTATTATAGTACGGGTATCTTCTCTGGGAAGGTGAAGTGTGGTGACTGTGGGTCCTTCTATGGATCGAAGGTCTGGCATTCGAATGATAAGTACCGGACTACCATCTGGCAGTGTAATCAAAAGTTTAAAGCTGAGAAGAAATGTAGCACCCGGCACGTGAGGGAAGAGGAGCTAAAAGCAATCTACCTCAAAGCGGTCAACAAGCTCATTGAAAACAAGGATGCAGTGATTGCTCAGGTGGAGAAGATACTGTTAGCTGATGGGGATACTTCGGGTCTCGAGAGGGAGCATCGGGCACTTGAGCGCGAGTTGGTGGTGTTATCAGAGATGATGCAGAAGAGCCTGAGTGTTCCGGTGTTCTCTACTGAAGGTAAAACTGAAAATGAATATGATGAACTTGCTAGTAGGTATCAGGAGATCGGGCAGAGACTTCAGGAAATATCATCCATGGTAGAACGAAAGAAACAGCAGGTGACCAGTATCAAGCGATTCTGCAGGCTTATGAAAGAGACTGATGAAATGATCACTGAATTTGATATTGAGCAGTTCCTGATCTTGGTTGATCACATCACGGTGTATGGGAAGGGGAATGTTCGAGTGACGTTCAGGGATGAAAGGGTATTATGAATCTGAAATTTAAATAATCATGCCATTCCTTTTTGTGAAGAGGATTGAAAAGAATGCTTGCAATACATTAACCATAAAGTTGAAC
>CAZLZY010000207.1:0-4777 GCA_964564075.1 uncultured Spirochaetales bacterium | reverse complement strand
AGAAGGGGCGCCCCCTATTACTCTGTGAGGGATCAGCTTGATGTATACCAGACGGCAGTGTTCTCTTCAAACTATACCTTGTATCAGGATCTCTCAGATCGCGTGATGGCTATCATAAGATCCTTTGGAGATCCAATTGAAGTCTATTCTATCGATGAAGCCTTTCTATTCGCTGGGGGTAGTAGAGAACAACTGCTACGACTTGGCACACAGATACGGGATGCCGTGCTGCAGCAGACAGGCATACCGGTCTCTGTCGGGTTTGCCCGTACTAAGACACTTGCGAAGCTAGCGAACCGATATGCGAAGAAACATTCTGGGCTCTTCTACCTTCAAGAGGACGCGGAGTATGGGATGCTTCGTAATACGAACCTGATCGATGTATGGGGAGTCGGTACACGAAAGGCTCGATTCCTCTTCACGAAAGGTGTGATCACTGCCTTCGATCTCATGAAGTGTGAAGATCACTGGGTTCGCAAGCACCTGAGTATCGTCACATTGAAGACGGTCTGGGAACTTCGAGGTGACAAGGCTATCGAACGAGAGATCCTCCGCCCCAAGAGAAAAGGTGTCCTCTCATCTCTCGGCTTCAGTGAGGAGCTCTCTGATATCTATTCTCTTGAGACAGCTCTTGCCTCGTATGCAGCTATCGCAGTGAGAAAACTTCAAGAACAGGAATCAGAGGCGATGTCGCTTACGGTGTTTCTTCAGACCCATCGGTACAAGCAATCCTATTATGGTAACAGCATAGATGTCAAACTAACTCAAGCTACAGGATATCTTCCCGATATCATAGGCCCTGCTGTGAAAGGCCTTCATGCGATCTACCTTGAAGGACTCTCCTATACGAAGGTCGGTATCTATCTCCATGGTATCGATGAATCCGACCATTTCCAGATGGATCTCTTCGATCAGAGCAGGGATAAGAAGAGAAAAGCTGCTGAAGCTGTATATCAGATCCAGCAACAGTATGGGAAGGATTCTATCACCTGCAGGAATAAGATACCGAAGGAACGATGGCGGATGAAGCGCCAGATGCTCTCTTCAAGATATACTACTAGTTGGAAAGAACTCCCTCATGTCTTATAGGAAAATGGAAAATAAAGGGGGTTTTTTAGGATATGCCAAATAGAATTGTGCGGTCTTGGTGCTATTTTCTGTCTAAATAGTGTTGGAAGATATAACAAAAACTCATCAATAGAGTGTTTATTTATTTAAACACTGTGTAATATTTTTATTTAATCAGAGTCCTATAAAAATAATGAAAGTTATTTAATGAGTTGTAACTCTTTACATAATAAGGCTCTTAGCCTGTTTAAAACAACTTTAAAAGCGGTTTATCAAATAATGCATGTAACCAAGGTAGCGGTTGATGCTTTAAATATATGAACCACAGTATACAATGCGATTTTTTAGTATTGTGGTTTACAAATCGTCTATTAAGTTAGATAATACAAAGTGAATGTTCTGTAGAATCGTAATAAACAAGAAAAAAGCTTGATTATCTTATTCAAGCCTTATATCATATTCATGTTATACTACAGAAACAACAATGAAATTAGGGGGAATACATGAAGAAGCAAACACTCTTGCGTTTGATGATCGGCTTAGTTTTAATCCTATCCCTAGTCGGATGTAAGACTACCGCTCCAGAAGAACCAGTGGTAGAAGTGCCCGTAAAGGTAGAGACGGAAGTGGTTAAACCCGCTCCGAAACCAGAACCAGAACCAAAGCCAGAACCTAAACCAGTAGTGGTTGAGGAAGCAGTTGTAGAAGAGGTTGTTGAAGAACCTGTCGTAGAAGAAGTCGTAGTTGATGACATCAATATCAAGGTAATCGCAACAAGCGATATCAATGGTATGTTGTTCCCTAACAACTTTGTGACTGGTCGAGCAGCTGATACCTCACTTGCTCAGATCTATTCCTTTGTTGCTGAGGAACGTGGTGATAAATCACAAGGCGTTGTTCTTTTAGATGCTGGAAACGTTATGCAGGGTCAGTTAATAGTAGATTACTATAACTACCTAAAACCTGCTAACGAACACATCGTACCTGCTGTTATGAATGCAATGGGTTATGATGCTGCTGTCCCAGGTGCAGATGATGCTGCAATGGGCGCTGAATTGCTATACCAAATTGGTGCAGCATCGGCATTTCCATGGATCGGTGCTAACGTAGTTAGTGCTCAGACTGGTAAAGCATTCAAGGGCTTTGCGTACACTGTGATCGAAGAGAACGGTGTTAAGATCGCTATCCTTGGATTGACTTCATCATCAATTGAAGCTCCTCAGGGAATCAAAGTAGAAGATATGGTTACAACCGCTAAGAAGTGGATACCAATCATTGAATCTAGAGAAAATCCAGACATGATCATCGCTCTCTGTCAATCAGAAGGTTCAGACGAAGGTGTCAAAGTTGCTGAGATGGTTCGAGGAATCGACCTAGTAATCGCAGGAACAAAGACAGTCAAAGCTCTTAACCCAGATGGTGAGACAGTTTACGTTGTAGGTGCTATGGAAGATGCTAAATCAGTAGCTACTGCTGATGTAACGCTCTCATGGGACAAAAATGCAGATGGATTCGCAGTTTCGAATGTAAAAGCTAGATCTCAAAGTATGGCTTCTTACCCAGTAAGTAAAGATGCAATGGGAGCTTTCTCCTATGCTGTTGACGAACTGAAAGCTGCAGTAATGACTAAGATCGGTTACCTTAATGGTGATGTAGATGCTAACGATGCACTCTTTGGAGATTCTGCAATGGTAGATATCCTACATACACTACAGTTACAGATGACAGGCGCAGATATTTCATTCGCTGCTCCTCCAGTCGTAAACGTAACATTGAGAAAAGGACCTATCACAGTAAGAGACGCTCTCTATGTAATGGAAGCTTTCGGACTTGAAAGTGGACAAACATGGCTCTACACAGGTGAAATGACCGGTGCTGAGATTGATGCTTATCTTGAATACTCATACGCAAACTGGTTCAACGAGATGGGATCTGTCAATGACAACCTACTTGGTGGATTAGATTACTACAACTTTGACAGCGCTGCTGGAATCAAATATGTAGTAGATGTTAAGAAAGCTCCTGGAAAGAAAGTCAACATCAAGACTACTACAGCTGATGGGCTCAAATTCCAGAAAGCACAGACCTATACCGTAGTAATGAATGCTTATCGAGCGTTTGATTATGGCAAATTCCTTTCAAAGGGTGTTGGCCTATCAAGCAACGAAATAGCATCTAGAGTACAGTCTTCATTCTCAGTGAACCTTCTTCAAGGATTCACGATGGGCGAAGATATGCTAGGAACAGTAAATGCTGAAGCAGATGATAACTGGTTCGCATCACCTAGATTCTGGGCTCAGAAAGGTATGGAAACCGATATGAAGTTACTAAAATAATTTCAATCTGATTCGAAATTTGAAGCTGCTCGAAAGAGCAGCTTTTTTTGCGTCTAAAAAATTGGATTTAGCAGATATTAGTGGTATACTAATAATTAGCTTTTATAGGAGGAGCACTAGTATGTCGATAAAAAGATTGTCTTATTTGATCGTTGGAATGCTGATTATATTTGCATTTGTTAGCTGTCAGACCGCACCTGTTACTGAGGGAATTGCTGTTAAATCGAGTGTGGTTGAGAAGAAGGTGGAACCGACACCTGTAGTGAAACCTGCAAAGAAAACGGTAATAATGGAAGATAAACATATTAAGCTTATCGAGACCAGTGATATTCATGGAAGTCTTTTTCCCTATGATTTTATCAACGATAGAGAGACTAAAACATCTCTCGCTCAGGTCTATTCCTATGTTGAAGAGCAACGTGCAGATGATAATCAATCAGTAGTGCTTCTAGATAATGGTGATATTCTCCAGGGACAACCTATAGTCTATTACTACAATTTCGAGAATACGAAAGATGAACACATCGTCGCATCAGTCATGAATGCTATGGCTTATGATGCAGGTACCGTAGGTAACCATGATGTAGAAGCTGGACCAGATGTATATCTGAGAGTAGCACGAGAATGTGATTTCCCTTGGTTAGCTGCAAATGCAGTTAGCGAGAAGACTGGAAAGAATGTGGTTACCCCTTATACCATAATAGAGCGAGAAGGCGTGAAGATCGCCATCCTCGGAATGATCACCCCAGGGATACCAAATTGGTTACCTGGGAATCTTTATGAAGGTGTATTCTTCGAAGATATGGTCGATACCGCACAGAAATGGGTCCCAATCATTCTTTCTAAAGAGAAACCAGATATACTCGTTGGACTCTTCCACTCAGGTGTTGATTATGAGTATGGTGGAAGGACAGCTGAAGATAAATATAATGAGAATGCCAGTCTGCTCGTAGCAGAACAGGTCCCAGGCTTTGATATCATCTTTACCGGCCATGATCATCAGGATACCAATATGATAGTCAAAGATCCAAATGGTGATGATGTCCATATCCTAGGTGCTCTCAATGCAGCAAGATCTGTTGCGGTAGCTGATGTGGATTTCACATGGGATACAGCATCAGGTAGTTATATGGTCAAAGCTATCAATGGTTCGACTGTAATGATGGAAGAATATCCTGTTAGCAAAGTAGCTGTAAATATGTTCCAGTATGCGATGGATGAGGTCAAAGAATGGGTCTCTAGACCAATTGGGATGATTACTGAGACTATCTCGACCCCTGAGGCTATGTTCGGTGATTCTAAGTTCGTAGATCTGATCCATACACTACAGTTGGATCTTACCGGTGCTGATGTATCTTTTGCAGCACCCTTGT